>NZ_CAXTNE010000048.1:0-15504 GCF_964245445.1 uncultured Nostoc sp. | reverse complement strand
TGCTCCCTATCTGCGCTGGGATATCTATAACGATCTTGACAATCGCGTGCAGTTAGTTGGCGATCCTCAATCCGAAGGCGGAATCTACTTCCGCAAGAAAGATGGCACTGTTGGCTATCGCAACGTTGATCAAAATATTAACAAAACCTACCCTGGTAGTGGCAAAACCACCGATCTGACGGTTTCTGACCCCGAGTAATATAAATTCATTCCTTCCTCTACTTCATGCAACCTTAGAGGGTGTTTGAAAAGTCGAAGAGATGGTATAAAAGCTCTTTCAGTATATGCTGTGAATAGATAGTAACAGTCTATACTGAGAGAGTAACATGAGTAAAGGGGTAAATATAGCGTAGCTGACACTGAATTGCACGCTTGTAAAGCGCAAATCCCTGAGATGGTTGGATCTCTAGGGTGTGAGGGTGTAAGGGGGTAGGGATTGCACGGTCAAGAATTAATAACTTTCCGAAGACCACTTAATAAATCAACTCCTTCCCTACACCCTACACTCAGTTATAGCAAGAGTTTCACGTTTTCTTAGTGACATTTAAGTCAGGGACTTCCAAATAAAAAAATATTCCATCGCTCAAAGACAAGGAAGAATTTACAGTCAAGGATATCTTCTGCTACCTGCACCCACTACACCGATTTTGTGGCGATAGGAGAGTTCGGCACCAAACCAGCCGGAAAGGCTAGTCAGCGTACCGACAATGAGCGAGATAACCAGTCCCCAAGGTAGTATTCGGGACTCAGGGTTGCCCAAGCGCAGGAGGAAGTTAATTAGACTTAAAACTAGTAGAGAAACGTTAAGTATTAAATGCGCCCAACCTGCGGTGCGCTTGCGAACTCGTTCAATTCTAAAAAAGTCGCTCAGGCCGATCGCTGCTGCGAGTAAGCCTCCACCTAATCCGAGTCCGATTAACCATAACGAAGCTCTAGCCCAGAAGAAATCATGAGTTAACCAGTAGCCGATGTCGCTTCCCAAGGCGGCGGCTAAAAAGGCTATGGGAAAGATCACACTCAGGGGATGTAGGGGATGTCCTGCAATCGCAACTGTGCTAGGTACGCCGCTATCGACATACTCACTGTCGTTACTTTCAATAACTGGTGGAATATTGGGAAAAGGTGTTGAACTTGTTTGTGTTGTGTCTGTAGTTTCCATTTTTAGTATCCTGAATTTATTAGCTTTCTATTTATTTTTAAGCAGCAGGAATCTGTTCAACATAAGCTTCAGCTTGTAGAGTTAGTTTGCCTACTTCTACTTTTAGTTGGTTAACTTGCAGACTCATTCCTTCTAAATCAAAGTTACTCAAATTCAAAATTTCGCTAGTTTGATCTATCAAAGCTTTTGTCAATTCTGGCGATATTTCCTCACTTTCGCCATACTCGACATTCTCTAGAGTAACAGTTTTTCCATTGGCGCTGATCTTGGGGACTGCGGAAAAAGCAACTTGCTGATTTTCACCTGTTTCTACTATTTTCATAGTGGCGTTTAGTGCTACTTTTCCATCACCTGGTAGTCGAAATTCTATATGTTGAGGCTCAATAGTCGTCACTTGGCCGTTAACATTGATTTTTTGACTTTGCAGTTGCGATCGCACATATTCTGAGTTGAAAGCGCGATTAATGTCAGTCTCAGTTAACACAACCTGTGCATTAGCTTCAGTAGGTTTGGTGAGTTCAATTTTGCCGAAAGCTACACTCAGAGGATTAATGGCAACATTAGTCATTTGCATGTCAAATTCCTCCATGCGAAGGTCTTTCTGCATGACCATACCTTCACCTTCAATCGTGACTGAGTCCACCTGCCCCTGAACTAGTTTCAACGGGTCTGTTTTGATGTCTACATCTAAACTTTCTACTTCATCTAATTGGCTAGATAATCCAATTTCTGCCGCTTTATTCAGCGCTTGCTCTCCTAATCCAGGACTGTCTGCCATTATTAAATTTACTCCTATAAATAGCATATACTTGAGTTAATCTAAATAAATTATCATCAAAATCTTATCTATCTGACGATGGAATATAGATTTAAATATTGTCTATCTAAAAGTAGAATTAGATAATTTTATCTAACAAAAACTTTTATTTTTCTAGTCAGAACTTTTCAAGCGTATGATGTAGAGCGGATTGTGGTCAAATATCGCTCAAAAGAAAGATGGTATCTTGATAATTTAATCGTTATGCTACTTTTTATAATGAATGCTGCACCAAAACCTGCTTAAGATAAAGCTTGTAGTGTAGTTTTAAGCAAATTTTTGGGTTGGTGCATCCTTACTCAAATTGATATAGAATATAGTGAATATTATAATAATTTTCTTAAAGGCAAGGTAAAACCAGGCACAACATCTTCACCGCTTAATACTGCCGTAGCTGGATATTCAGTAATTAAACCATCCCGGCGATAAGCAAAAGCTTGCTGATTTTTACTATCAATTAACCATCCTAATTGAACACCATTACTAATATATTCTTCCATCTTGGCTTTGAGTTTTGCCAAGCTATCGTTTTTAGAACGAATTTCAATTACAAAGTCGGGTGCTAAATTAATAAATTTGTCTTCTTCTTCATCCCAACCTTCTGGCAAACGTGCTTTAGCTACAAAAGCAGCATCAGGTGATCTAACAGCAGTATTTGTTAATCTAAAACCTGTACTTGAACTAAAAACTTCACCTAAATCCTGACTTTCTACCCAATTTAAAAAATAGGCTCCTGCTTTTATTTCTCGATTACCAGAAATTCCAGCAGTTGGGGGCATAGTTTCTAACGTTCCATTAGCATTGCGTTCAAACCGCAGTTCTGGGTTTTGCGAACTCATCAGCATTAATTCTTCATCAGTGACAGTATACAAAGACTGCACCGTTATTTTTTCGCTGGTCATGATCATCCCATCGCAAGCTTGATAGATATCTCAATTTTAGGTTGAGATTCAATTACTTCTGTACCCATCTCTTGCTCTATGTTCTCTGCGGCTGGAGCAGTTTGTTATAAAATTGACATTAACACCAGGGCAATATCTGACTACAAGCTGTTTTATTATTTCAAAACAATGCTCTCAGAACGCTTTACCACAGCTCTTACCTACGCCACCCAACTGCACGCCAACCAAGTTCGTAAAGGTTCAGGCGTTCCCTATGTTGCCCATTTATTAGGTGTCGCCAGTATTGCCTTAGAATATGGGGCAAATGAAGATGAAGCGATCGCAGCCCTCTTACACGATGCGATCGAAGATCAAGGTGGCGCTGCAACACGAGAAGAAATTCGCCGTCGCTTTGGTGACAATGTAACAGCAATTGTAGATGGTTGTACTGACGCTGATACAACTCCAAAACCGCCTTGGCAACAGCGCAAGGAGGCATACATTGCTCATATTCCTACCGCTTCCCCATCAGTACTGCTCGTATCATTAGCAGATAAACTTTACAACGCCCAATCTATTCTCAAAGATTATCGCGTTTTGGGCGAATCACTTTGGGAACGTTTTCATGGGGGAAAAGAAGGAACTCTTTGGTATTATCGGGCGCTTGTGGATGCCTTCAGAAAAACTAGAACCACTGTAATCATTGACGAATTAGAACGGGTTGTTGCACAAATTGAGGTATTAACATCTAAATAAAAGATAAAGATATTTTTTCTAAAACAGATACTCCCATTGAATCTAGCAGGTTCTACTTCGTAGTTCTAGTTCAATTATTCAGAAATGGATAAAAGTTTCATGGAAACTAGACAAATAACTTTTTTACAAAGACGATATAATCATGTGTCTCACGAAAAGATTTTGGCTTTTAGGTTCTTTCTCTAGATAAAAAATCTTTCTCCCGGTAGACAGGTGTACTTACATTATTATGACTGCTACGTTACTAACATGACAATAGTAAGACGAAACGCCCTAAATACAACCGTAAGTCCTTCATTAAGTTCTCCAGAAAGCTTGACAGAAAAAGTTATTGAAGCAGAGCGTATGCACGATGTTCTGCTTTTACTGCAAAACTTGATTAATAGTGAAGAAGCCACTGTTAAACTAATTCTGGATTGTCTGTATGATGTTGGCTCAGTCAATCTGATTAACCAAAAGCTTCGCCTGAAACCCTTAAACAGGGTGATGAAATTAATTGCGCGAATGTCCAAACCAGTTTTTAGAACTTTGGCTTTAAGTTGGTTTAAGAAAAACTGTCCTCAACTAATTACTAATTGGCTACATACGCAGGTAACTTTTGAAAGTACTCAAAAGAATCCCCAACAAGTAGCTGTTGAAGTTGCAGAACTTCAACCATATCCCATACCACAGAGAGAAAATCTGAGCCAAGAGATTAAAAATCTGCGCTATCAGGTGAGATGGCTAGTTGGGATTTCAATAATAGCGATCGCTGCTTTAGGAATAACGGCCGCTAGGTGAAACTAAACCCCATAAGTAGCATCGTTATCAAATTTAATAGATCCAGCAAGCTATTTTCGGCGTAAGATTCTCTTGGATTATAAAAATATTACCACTATAAAATGTGAATAAATTTTTCTCCATCAGGTGTTTTGGGAAATATTGGTTTGGCTAATTCCAAGCAGCTAAACTCGTTGTATTGCCAGCACATTTAAATAACTGAAACTGGCTCAACATATATGCTAATTCGTACTATGACTTTGCCCAAGCCAACCTTGGAGGATATAGAAATACATCTACTTTTGGAAGGTGTGTATCAATACTATGGTTATGACTTTCGCAATTATGCTCTTTCCTCACTCAAGCGCCGCATTCAGAGCTTCATGGAATTAGAAGGGTTAGCAAATGTTTCTGCATTGCAAGAACGGTTACTCCACAACCGTGCCTATTTAGAAAGATTTTTGCTTGCTCTAACGGTGAATGTCACATCAATGTTTCGCGATCCCAGCTTTTATCACGCCTTCAGAAATCAAGTTATCCCCTTCTTGCAAACCTATCCGTTTATTCGTATCTGGCACGCTGGATGCTCAACTGGTGAAGAAGTCTATTCAATGGCTATTTTACTACAAGAAGAAGGGCTTTACCACCGTTGCCGCATATATGCCACTGATACTAACGAGAAAGTATTACAAAATGCCAAAAGTGGGATTTTCTCCTTGAAACTCATGCAAGAATATACTCAACTTTATCTGAAAGCAGGCGGCAAGAAGTCTTTTTCTGAATATTATACAGCAGCTTATGATAACGCTATATTTCGAGCATCTCTAAGAGAAAACGTTGTTTTCGCCCAACATAATTTAGCAACTGATAGCTCTTTTAATGAGTTTAATGTCATCCTTTGTCGTAATGTCCTAATATATTTCAATCAGGTACTTCAAAAGCGGGTACACGAACTTTTTTATAATAGCCTTGGCACTTTTGGCATTTTAGGTTTAGGAAGACAAGAATCTATCAGGTTCACCCCTTATGAACATTACTATGAAGAGATAGTCAAAGGTGAGAAAATATATAAGAAAATAGCTGGTGCTTAAAATCTAGACCATTTGAACCACTAAATGAACCTGGTTTAAGTGAATTTAACCGTAAAGATATAGAGAATATGGCTAAAAGTGTATTCTAATCAGCACTAGGTATTTTTGATAAAAAATATTATGAATAAAGTTACGGTCGCTGTCAAAAGACAGCCTGTCAAACATTTTTAATTGTGTTCAGAAGACAGAGTTAGCGTAGACGCAAAGCGGCTTGTCGCTAGACATCGCTTAAGGTAAATTATACATTAAAGTCTTAAAGGAGATTGTCGATGCAGCTTCTCGAATGTCCTCCTGTTGCAGTCATTGCTGGAGAAAATGCGGTTCACGTTTCTCAACTACCTTCTACATGGCAAGACATTGCTAGAGGAACCACGAGTGTTGGACTTTCTCATCCCCAAAACTATGTTGAGATGGCACAGTTGTTCTTATATAAATTAGAGCATGGTGATGTTGACTTGTTTAGCGATCGCCCCCAACTAACTCACTTGATACCGTCATTCTCCCAGCTATTTGGGCAACTGGCATGGGAAACTCTAGAGTTTTTTGGGCAAGACTTTCTTAAGCACAGCTATCCAAATTTTGCAGAAATTCTCCGTGATGTGGAGTCAAAGGGGACAGATTACGCTGATGAAATAAAAGTCGCTCACATTGGCATAGATTTATTCAACGAGTTTGGTTATGAACTACCTGCCAGCTTCTATCATGTGCATCTAGCACCAATTTACCGCGATCATGTTTTTGAAGAACGCGCTTTACGATTTGATCGGCGCGATATCGAACACAAACGTGCTTGGGATGCCATACTCCATGCAGGTAAAGTGTTTGCGATTCAGATGAAGGTGCAAAGTATTGCTTCTAAATACGGTTTTACTTATCAACACGGCTGTGGTTGTAACTCTCACTTATCTTCCATTGATGTATCTAGTGGCGCGTTTGAATATGAACTGAGTCCCGAAAAGCGCCAGCGATGGATTCGCAGTTTCATTTGGACTGCTTGGTATGAGTATGCTTTCTTTGCGATCGTACCAAATACGAGTTATTTAGTGTAAAGACAAACGAGCTGAGGGAGAAATTACTCCCTCATTCTCATTTACTGCCAAACGTAGATTAGGATAAACAAAATAATCCAAATAACATCGACGAAGTGCCAAAACAACGAAGTTGCGTTGACGCCGAAGTGGCCTGTGTCGTAGTTGCCAGGGATGAAAGAACGTACCAAAATTATTGACTGCAACAGAATACCGGTGAAAACGTGCAAACCGTGGAAACCGGTTAGTAGGTAAAACGTGCCACCAAATACCCCTGATGTAAAGCCAAAAGTGAGGCCGTTCCATTCAATCGCCTGTCCAACCAAAAAGTAAGTTCCCATCGCCATTGTTGTCAAGAGAAATAGGCGAAATTTTACTAAGTCATGGCGTTGAAGGGCGCGTTCTGCTAAGTAAATTACAAAGCTACTGGCGACAAGAATTACTGTGTTGATTGTTGGTTCTTTTACTTCTAACCCGGAAACACCAGCTGGTAGCCAGTTGGGGGTTGTTGTTTTGTAGATGGCATATCCGGCGAAAAAACTCAAGAAAATGACGCTTTCAGATAGTAGGAAGACAATGAAGCCAAACATCTTGTTGCCTTCTTCGTCGTGGGTATGTTCTGCGGCTGTGTGCTGCAATTCATGGGGATTGATATAAGTGTCCATTTTGCTGTTAGTTTGAGGGGGAATTTGAAATGCAAAGGAGAGGCAGCGCGGTCTTCTCCCAAGGGGGAGACGCCAAGGGCGATGGGGGTCTCCCCCATGAGCGACTGCCGTCGCAAAGGGAAGCGCAGAGGGACGCGGAGGGTTTTTGCGTCTTCCCGATCGTTTGGCGTTATTCTAGGAGGTTGGCTGTCAAGGGTTCAGATTTGCCGTAGCCGTAGGGTTCGGAGATGATGATGGGGATTTCTTCAAAGTTTTCTACTGGGGGGGGTGAAGAAACTAACCACTCCAATCCAATTGCCCGCCAAGGATTAGCAGGCGCTTTCTCGCCTTGCATCCAAGAAATCACCATGTTGAATATGAAGGGTAAGGTGGACATTCCTAAGAGAAATCCGCCCAGGCTAGCGATGACATTCAAGAATTGATACTCTGGGGCGTAGGAAGCAACTCGGCGTAACATCCCTTGCAATCCCAAGGGATGCATGGGCAAAAAGTTGAGGTTGGTGCCGATGAAGGCTAACCAGAAGTGGATTTTACCCCAGCTTTCAGAGTACATCCGCCCAGTCATTTTGGGGAACCAGTGATAGATGGCAGCAAATAAGCCCATCGTCACTGTGCCGTAAAGGACGTAGTGGAAGTGTCCCACCACAAAGTAGGTATTGTTAACGTGGACATCAACCGGCACAGAGGAAAGCATGATGCCTGTGATGCCGGCGAAGACAAACATGATTAATCCGCCCAAGGCAAACAGCATGGGGGTATTTAGCCGCAGTTTACCACCCCAAATAGTTGCTACCCAGGCAAATACTTTAATTCCTGTGGGGACAGACACACACATCGTTGTCAGCATGAAAATCAACCGCATCCAGCCTGATGTACCACTGACGTACATGTGGTGTACCCAAACAATGCCGCTCACTCCTGCAATCAAGATGGATGAAATAGCGACTACTTTGTAACCAAATAGAGGTTTACGTGAATAAACTGGGAAGATTTCTGAGAAAATCGCAAAGACAGGCAAAATAATCACGTAAACGGCGGGGTGGGAGTAGAACCAGAAGTAATGCTGGAACATGACTGGATTCCCACCCTTGGCTGGGTCAAAAAAGCTAGTACCAACCGTGAGATCAAGTAGCAGCATCACTGCACCTGCTGTCAATGCAGGTAGTCCGAATAGTTGGATAATCTGGGCGCTAAACACTCCCCAGACAAACAAGGGCATCCGGAAGAAGCCCATTCCTGGGGCCCGCATCTTCACGATTGTGGTGACAAAGTTCACTGCGCCCATAATTGAGGATACGCCGGATATTGCCACCGCTAAGAGCCAAATAACTTGACCATTAATCAAGTTACCTGTGGGATTCTGGAGACTGACTGGCGGGTAAGACCACCAACCGGCTTGGGCTGGGCCACCAGGGACGAAGAAGCTACCCATCATCAAAATCCCAACTACTGGCACCATCCAAAAGGCGACGGCGTTGAGGCGGGGAAACGCCATATCTCGCGCCCCAATCATCAGCGGCACTAAATAGTTAGCAAAACCAACCAGTGAGGGAAATGTCCACAAAAACAGCATTATAGTGCCGTGCATGGTGAACATACCGTTGTAGACAGTGCGATCTACTAAATCTGATTCGGGTGTCATCAGTTCTCCCCGCATCACCATCGCAAAGATACCGCCGACGAGAAAGAAGAAAAATGAGGTAACGAGGTACTGGATACCAATTACCTTGTGGTCAGTACTAAAGCTGAAGTATTCTTTCCAATTACTCGGAGATTCGTGGTTAGGCTTCTCATCAGGGAGAAGAATACCTTCAATAGGAACATTAGTCATGGTTACTTTCCTTTCAACCAGGTGAATTGACTTGAGGAGGTGCAGCAGGTGGAACTGTAACCCAACCAGTTTGGACTGATTGATTGGATGTTTGGGCATACTCGGAAGCTGCTTGATTATTTGCTAGGGATGGCTTTTGGGTTGCAGCTTGTGCTAGCCATTGCTGATAATCTTCAGGAGATTCGACAACCACATTCGCCTGCATCGTCGCAAAGTATGTACCGCTATATTGGGAATCGGTCAATCGGTATTTGCCGGGACGGATGGGAGTAAATTCAAAGTCGATCGCATGGTTGGGAATAATATCCTGCTTGAGGCGAAACGCAGGTATATAAAAGCCGTGGAGAACGTCTTGTGATTGCAGTGCTAAACGCACTCGGCGATCGCTAGGTAAATGCAATTCGGTACTGGTAATATCTCTTTCTGGGTAATGAAAAACCCACGCCCACTGTTTAGCTAGTACGTCGATTTTTTCTACAGGTTCAGCTAAGGCATTAGCTGGTACATCTTTTGGTGCTGCATGAGCCGATTGCATTGCTAACGGATTATGCAGGTGAACTAATTCCGATGGGCCTTGAATCCCCATTTGTTCATAAACTTGGTAGCTATAGCCTGCAATCCAAAACACTAACAGAATTGGGATTGCTGTCCAGACAACTTCTAAGGTGATATTACCTTCAATTGAGGGGCCGTCAGTGAAGTCATCTTTGATTGCCCGATGGAAAATAACAGAATACATCAGAGTACTTGTTACTCCCAAAAAGATGAAAGCACCCAGGGTTACTAAGAAGCTAATCAAATCATCAATTAGTAGGGATTCGGCTGCTGCTTGGGGGGGAAGCCAGGAGTAAGCCTGTTTCCCGATCCAGAGACTTGTAACAGTCACTGCGATCGCGCCTGTAAGCAGCGTCAAAATATTTAAAATCTTCTGGATTTTCATGGTCAAGAGTCATTAGTCATTGGTCATTAGTCATTGGTCATTGGTCATTGGTCATTAGTCATTGGTCATTGGTCATTGGTCGATGGTTAGTAACTTTAAACAAATGACATAGACGCTTCTGCGGCTTCCCGCAGGGTAGGACAAAGGAAAATTGACAAATGACTTATTTGAGTGTTGTGTTGAGGTCTTGGTGCGATCGCAGCAAATTATCTGCTGTATTGTGTATGCCAAACTCGGTAGCCATTTGCGCCCCTAGTGTGCCGTGGACGTACAGAATGAACATGATTGCTATGCCTGCCACCAGATAGATCCATTGCACTTCTCTATCTGTCTGTTTATATTCTTGTTTGGCCCAAACGAAGCGCTGCCATCCTCTCCAGATGGTCAGGACAACAATCAGCGCTAATAACAACACACCACCTACACCATGCCAAAGCATAGTTTCCATTGCCTGCAATCCCCAGGCACTTTTCATATCAGCTGGTGGTGTTGCCAACAGCATTTCGTAAAAGCCTGCTCCCACTGTGAAAAATGTAATGATGCTGGCAGCTAACATGTTGTACCAGCCAACATTAAATAAGTTGTCACGTTCCACAGTAATTGCCAAAAATTTGAAGACCCATTTTTCAAAGGGGAACAAAACACCAACAATATCAAAGGTCATCCCAATGATGAACAAACCTATTGTCAGATGGACTAAGTTGGGATGAATGGGAATTGTGTAAGGTAATCCGTTTGCGCCTAGAGAGCCGCTCAATTGATCAATTAATTCTGAGTTCATCGCAACAGACCATCCTTTACTGCTTCCACAACTGGCACTGTATGCAATCCATACACCCAAACAAGTTCATCTCCGAGATATACTTGCAAGCCAACTATTAAAGTTAAAACTAGTCCGGCTCCCAAATAATAAATTGGTACTTTTTGCGGGTTGCGGGCACGAATTACATAGCGCCAAGCTGTAATCGCCGTGATGATTCCCGAAAGCGACCAACCAATCAGCGTATGCAAGTTCAGCACCGATTTAGCTAGGCTGTAAGGTTGTGCTAAACCCGCTTCAAACTGACCAAAAATAATCGCGACGAAGATGGCGATCGTGGCAACTAACATGTTCCACCAACTCACCTCAAAAAGACTGGATTTCCCAGTAAAATAGCCAACTACATCGCAGAAAAAGGAAAATAACACCATCGCAATTACGAAGTGGACAACGATGGGATGAATCGTATCTGGATAGGGCAAATTGTGGTCGTTCAATGATGTAAAATACTCAAGCATTGTATTCTCCTGGACATATCTACCGCACTGTGGTCAATCAATTTTGGATTGCCAATTTTGGATTTTCGATTTATTCTGTCCTTGACGAGATATAAACCAGAAGACCTTAATCCAAAATTGCTAGTTAAACTTCAATGATTGACGGATACTCACTAACATCACTACAAGTATCTATCTATAATTGACCGAAATCTGTTCAATATGTGCGCGGCGCAATACGCTTAATCATGTCTTAGCTTTTTGTAGACAAATTTAGTAAACTTGCCTTTAGGTAATGATTTTTGTTGCGATTAATTTCCTCATGCCAATAGTCTGCAACAGCAATTTTTGATGTAGCTAAACCAAATCGCTGTCGTTTGTTGATTTGCTTAACCTATCTTTTAGCTTAAGTAAATTTTTATGAATTGTCAAAACAATAATAATTAAACTTTTAAAAGTTAGTTAGTTAGCAAAAATATATTTCTATAATGTATCGATTCTGGCATTAACTAAAATTCAAAAAAACCATAGAAATCATATTTTTTATGTAAAGTATTTCACAATTATAAAATTTTTAATTGTAATGTAAATGACAAAAATATATAATTTTGGTTAGTGGGTATAAAAGCAAGTCAAGGTAAGTTAGTAGCTGTAGTGGAACTGGAGAATGCTGAAAGGATTTGATAAGCCATCAGGTCACACTAACAGGTGTGAGGATAAAACAAGTGGCATTTGAAATTGTGGTCATTGGTACTTCTTTGGGCGGATTATCAGCCTTAAAAATTCTCTTGGGTAATTTACCAGCAGACTTTCTAGTGCCGATCGCGATCGTGCAACACCGTCACAAGGAGTCTAACAACACACTCCAGGAGTTATTACAAGAATATACTTCGTTGCCGATTCGAGAAGTGGAAGACAAAGACGAAATACTACCAGGACATATCTACATAGCTCCAGCAGATTATCACTTATTGGTTGAACCAGGTCACTTTGCCCTCTCGACTGATGAGCCTGTTTCTTATGCCAGACCATCTATCGATGTGCTATTTGAGTCAGCAGCCGATGTCTACAGTGAGCAAGTTATTGGTGTAATATTGACAGGAGCAAACCAAGATGGTATGCAAGGTCTTAAGAAAATAAAAGCGCGGGGAGGGCTTACTATCGTACAAGAACCTGCTACAGCTGAGAGCAATGTTATGCCAGAAGCAGCAATTTCTGCTGTTGCAGTAGACTGGATTTTAACACTTTCAAACATTGCTTCCCAAATGGTTAAGCTTTGTCATTAATCACGGAAAAAAAACCATGCAGATGGAACCCAAAGTAAACATCCTCCTAGTGGATGATAAACTAGAAAATTTGCTAGCACTAGAAGCAATCCTGGAAAAACTGGGAGAGAATCTGGTGAGAGCTACTTCTGGGGAAGAAGCTTTGAGGTGTCTGCTACATCAAGACTTTGCAGTGATTTTGCTAGATGTGCAAATGCCAGGGATGGATGGCTTTGAAACTGCAACCTTGATTCGCAATCGGGGGCGATCGCGTCACACTCCAATTATCTTTCTCACCGCCTTTAGCACCAGCGACCAAATGCTGTTTAAAGGCTATGCCTTGGGTGCAGTTGATTATTTGCTCAAACCATTAGACCCGAATATTTTGACTTCTAAAGTCACAGTATTCGTAGAACTATTTAAGAAAACAGAAGCTGTCAAGCAACAAGCAGCGCAACTGGTAGCTGTCAATGCGGAACTCAGGCAAAGTGAAGAACGATTGCGATCGCTGAGTACCTGTTCACCCGTTGGCATTTTTGAAATTGATACTGAAGGAGGATGTAGATATACTAATCCTCGCTATCAGATAATTTGTGGTTTGAAAGCGGCAGAGAGTTTAGAAAAAAGATGGCTAGAATCTGTTCATCCAGAAGATAGAGAACGAGCAGTTACCACTTGGTCTAGCTACATTTGTGAAGGTCGTGACTACTCTGAAGAGTTTCGCTTTCAAACTGCTTATGGTATCGTCCGTTGGGTTCAAGTTCGCTCATCACCCATGCTTTCCGGTCAAGGAGAATTGCTGGGATATGTAGGTACTCTCGAAGATATTACTGAACGCAAACAAGCAGAAGAAGTCCGCGCCCAAGTGATTCGAGAACAGACAGCAAGAGCCGAAGCAGAAGCAGCAAATCGAATGAAAGATGAGTTTCTCGCCGTTCTCTCCCACGAACTCCGCACACCTTTAACCTCAATGCTGGGCTGGTCAAAAATTCTCCGCTCTAAGAAACTTGACGAAAAAGCCACTTCCCGCGCTCTTGAAGCCATTGAACGCAACGCCATATCTCAGATGCAACTAATTGAGGATATCTTAGACGTATCCCGGATTATCCGTGGTCAGTTGCGGTTAAATGTATCTGCGGTGAATCTGCTCGCGGTAACAGAGGCAGCCTTAGAGGCAGTACGTCCCCTAGCAGAACCAAAAGAGATTAAATTAAATACTGTTTTGGATACTTCGGTCGGGTCAGTTTATGGCGATCTAACTCGTTTACAGCAAGTCGTCTGGAACCTACTAACTAATGCGATTAAGTTTACCCCGAAGGGTGGCAGGGTAGATGTGAATCTGTCAGTAGTCTGTGGTGAAGAACAACAAACAACTCACAAATACGCCCAAATTCAAGTTATCGATACAGGGATTGGCATCAGTTCCGAGTTTTTGCCCAAAGTATTTGAGCGTTTCCGGCAAGCAGATAGCACCACAACGCGATCGCACAATGGACTAGGACTAGGACTAGCGATCGTCCGTCATCTAGTAGAACTGCACAAGGGTACAATCTTTGCCGAAAGTCCAGGCACAGGAGAAGGAGCAACCTTTACTGTGAGACTACCACTGCTACAAGACAATAGGGGAAGCAGAGCGAGTAGAGAAGCCACAGGAGAAATTTCTTCATCTGTGGCATCGACGCCTCTTGCTGGATTAAGAGTTTTAGTTGTAGATGATGAAGCAGATACCCGTAACTTTCTCAGTTTTATGTTTGAGGAGTATGGAGCATTTACCACTACGGTAGCATCAGTTGATGAAGCGTTGGCAGTAATTGAACAAGCAAAACCAGATATCCTAATTAGCGACATCGGCATGTCAGAGCAAGATGGTTATACGCTGATTCGCAAACTGCGCTCTTTGGAACCAGAAAAAGGTGGACGTATCCCAGCGATCGCTTTAACAGCCTACACGCGAGAGGAAGACCGCATAGAAGCCCTTTCAGCAGGGTTTCAGCAACATTTATCTAAGCCAATTGACCCCACTAAATTGATTGCTATGGTTGCCGATGTATTAAAGCTACCTGTGGAAGTTCCAGTAGGTTGATTTTGAACTGGGCAGGGGGCAGGGAGCAAGGGAGAAGAATTTTCCCCTCTTCCCCCTGCACCCTGCCCCTCTGCCCTCTGCCTCTTTGCCAATGCCCAATTTCAAATCAAGACAAAGTTAAGGCATGTTTTTTCAATTCGTCTAGGGAAACCATTTCTAAAGCTCTAGCATGGGTTGCAGAGAGGATGACGGGTGGAGCAACACCAGCATCGAGAGCTTCTTGCCAGCGAGAAGCACATAAACACCAGCGATCGCCAGGCTTCAGTCCAGGGAAATTAGAACCAGGAACAGGTGTGCTCAGGTCGTTCCCGTGGGATTTGGTGAACTCCAGGAATTCTGAAGTAACTTCGGCACATACAACGTGCGAACCGAAATCCTGACCACCTGTGCGACAAAAACCGTCGCGGTAAAACCCAGTCATCGGAGAAGTGCAGCAGGCTTCTAAGTTTCCACCGATTACGTTTTTAGCTTCTGTCATTGTTAATTAGTTGTACTTGATTTTTTGGCTTCCATATAAGCCTATATTGACATTTCCTACTTGAATAAAAATCGCTATCCTTTATTAATTTGGAAAAGCAGTGAATTTTAGAATCACTACTCATACCAAATTGTCAACTTTACAGTTATTCAAAATGGTGCAATATCTCAGTAGAAAATCCAATAAAAACCCCTGGTAGTTAGCCAGGGGTAATGCAAGTCAGTACTTTTCGCATGGAATGTATCCTACTTAAACACCATAGCAATCGTCTAATTTAGAGATATGCCATTTTGCCAAACAAAAAAAGCCCCCAGTGGTAAACCGAGGGTTAATTTTTTTGGAATAGCGGTAATCTACAAAACTATTATTCCCAGTCCAGTAGGCAATAGAACCAAAATAGAATAAGAATTTCTACAGCTATATATATAGCGTTTCCTAATCATACAAGGTACATTATAGTCCCCTCTCAAAGAGCAGGGAGGGGGTTGGGGGTG
>NZ_CAXTNE010000047.1:0-35367 GCF_964245445.1 uncultured Nostoc sp. | reverse complement strand
ACCCCCAACCCCTCCCCTTGGTAAGGGGAGGGGAGCGTTTGCGTTAGAAATAAATACTAACTGTAGGTTGGGTTAAGCGGAGCCTCACCCAACGTTTCCGCGCTTGTTGGGTTTCGTTCCTCAACCCAACCTACAAAAAATTAAATTTCGACCCTTTTTTAGGGTGACGTGTACTAAGTTCCTATATTGAATTCGGGCAGTCGTTGATTGAATTCGGGCAGTCGTTGATTAGACCTCTTGCAAAAAAGTTTTGTGGTATGATTCGAGGTTAAAAATTTTTCAACACCGAACAAGCAGTTTGGAGTTCATAGTTATAAATCCCAGCAATTAAATGGCAACGCACTTGTGTTCATGGAGAGTTAGTCAAGAAAGAGAGTTAGTAATTAAGCTCAGTACTTTGATACACAGTATAAAAAGTGTTTATTTACTGACAATAGCACTGATTAGGTTAAGTAGGAAAAGTGGGTTTAGTAGGATGTTTTGTAGTAACTATTGATTATGCTGTTAATAAGCTGTAAGTTGATAGATGAAGTATACATTTGTCGCTTTAACAGATTGAATGTCGTTTGCTAAAAGAGTTGTAATTCTTTAAACAGTACTGGCAAGGTACGAATTAGCAATCATATATTGCAGAGTGTTAAAAAATAAAATTATACACGTATTCATGTCTTTAAAATTCCCCTATAAAATTTCTAACTAATCTTCAAGGAAAGTTCCTAATCGTACCTGCATTTAACTACAAATACTTAATTTTAAGAACAACGAACTGTCTGGTACTGATTTAATAATATGAACTATCAAACGTTTATTGCTGTTGCCAAAAATATTGAGCTAACTGCGATACAAATTTGTCAAAATTTGCTCATATTTATAAAGAAAAATTTAATATAGGAATTTCTATAATTTGGGGATCGATATTTTTTCAGTCAATTACACAGCCTTGTTTTATGAATATAGGTAGGCGGTTATTCTGTTTAGTCTTCAATCTAATCTTCAATCACAAGATAGTCTATTTCACTGTCGGGTTCTTGAACAAAAGGTGGAAGTTTCTGCAAACGATTTACGTAGGCTATAGCGTAGAAGAGGGGTATTTGGAATCATACGGCTTTCCTAGTTTAAACTACATTAAAACCTACAAATGGACTCCGTTTCTCGCTGGCTTTTTAATCCAAGACGGAAAATTGGGCTTGAAGTTTTTTATATCGAGCAACGAAGATGATTTCTACCAAGCTGACAATAAGGAAAACCTAATCCAATTCGCATCAAGAGTGGAAATCATTTGTCAAATAAGCGGTGCAGCCCAGAAAACCTTCGCTGGTGTTCTCCCAGGAGTTTTATACAAGAATAGAATCATCAGATCGATGAGTGAAACCGAAGTGGTAATTGAATCTATTTTAAAGGGCATATTGAAGGTACAGAATCAGGAGGGTTACATCAGAGACATTCCTCTCATTGTGCTTGGTGGAAATGGATTTATTGGGCGTAGAGTAATTAGGCAGCTTAAAGACAGAGAAGTTTACTGTGTCGATCTTGAAGGAGAAGAACACGTTTCCTATTCTTGGCCGGCTCATCTCAAAGGCAGAGAGGCAATCTTAATCAATATATCGCGGAAGTTCGTTCTTTCAAACTACATTCCACAGGTTTGGACAGAGCTTGTGTTATTGAATGAAGTCTACCCGGAACCCAGCCCCAAGGAGGTCGAATCATACAAAGAAAAAGGTGGTTCGGTATACCATTTAGCAGGGGTTAAAGGAAGAGCTTATCCATCATTCCCTAAAGCATACTCAGGCGCAATACCATGCAGTGCTGCATGGATGAACCAAGATATTGAAGTAGTTCTTAAAAAACTAGCTTGATTCGGGTAAAGCTAATGGAGGAATATGACCTCATGTAGAGGAATTTTTATAATAGACTTCTTGCAAAAGTCCTTAACACCCCCACTTCTAAAAGCAAATTATTAGGAGTAGGGGTCTTATTTTTGATTTCTATAAGAAGTGAACACAAGTCATAATCAACATTTATTACATGATAAAATCAAACATATATATATGGAGGTAAGATTATGACCCAAGCGTTGCCAAAATTACTAACCTTCAATGAATTTATTGAATGGTATCCCAACGATGGAAAACGCTATGAGTTGCACAAAGGAGTAATTATAGAAATGCCGCCTCCGATCGGTTCGCATGAAAAAGTTGTAGGATTTATAGCCCGTAAGCTAACTGTCGAGTTTGATTTCCTGAATCTTCCCTACACTATACCCAAAACTGCATTGATCCAAACTCCTTCTGCCGAATCCGCTTATTCGCCTGATGTGTTGCTGCTAAATCTTGATAATCTCGACAATGAACCGCTTTTTCAAAAACAGTCAACAGTAAGCCTTGCAGCATCGGTTCCAATAGTTATTGAAGTTGTTTCAACTAACTGGCGAGATGATTACTACAATAAACTTAGGGATTATGAAGAAATGGGCATTCTCGAATATTGGATTGCTGATTATGCTGCATTGGGTGCAAGAAAGTTCATCGGTAATCCCAAACAACCCACTATTTTTGTGTGCGAATTAGTTGATGGTGAATATCAAATGACAGCGTTTCAAGGTAACACCGCGATTTTATCACCTACTTTTCCCCAATTAAATTTAACTGCACAGCAGATTTTTAATGCGGCTAATTAATTTTTTATCTAGTCTTATAATTATCTTCCCAACTTATTGGGAATGCCTTCACAACCACCAGGAATAGTACCTCTAGTTTTTTCGCCACCCCAAGTACAACAGTAGTTACGTGCAGACTCAGACATCCGTTGCACATTCGTAAAATCGGCATTTTCCACCACAGCGCCAGTTTGTTCGCCGGTTTGATAATTTGGTGGTTGAGTGCGACTGCGGGGTGATGCTTTATCCACTACACCATAGAATAGGCGAATCCCGTTGATGTCGGCATTACTGAGATTGGCACTATATAAAATAGTGCGCGAGAGGTTGGCTTTTACTAAATCACAACCACTCAGGTTAGCGCGGACAAGATTAGCTTCGCTCAGGTCAGTCCAACGCAAATCAGTACCAGAAAGGTCTGCTGCGGCTAGCGTTACGCCTAAATCGATGACACGTACACCTTCCAGGCGGTCTTCTGCATATCCGCCACTGCCGTCGAGAATGGCTCGACCTAATAGCCGATCGCGTTGCAAGGGTGACAGCAACTTGGAACGTGAGAGAAAGCGGAGAATTTTCGCTTTACCACTACCATCTACACTACTTAAAATTGCCGCAGTGCGTCCTTCGGCGATCGCTCTTTCTTGGGGCCAATCTTCTAATAATCCTTCTTGATCTAATACTAAGTCTGAAACGCCTTGGAAATAGGAATCAATTGTCTGCTGCTGGGTAATTATGTTTTGCTGAACTGTCAGCAGGTTTTGCTGAATTGTCAAGTCTTTGGAAATAACATATTGTCGCCACGCCACGTAAACGGCGATGACGGCGATCAAAATTTGCCCCAAAGCACCAAACCAATCTGCCAGGGTTCCAGCAATGTCCCAGTTAATCTGGCGTCCCCAAACTAGCAAGCGATCGCCTACACCTGTAAACTTGATCAAGCCGATGATGGCTACTATTAGTCCCAAAATGGCAACAAACAGGGTGCGTTCTTGGGGTGAAAACCACTCGTATAAGGCTTTTTGCAACCAAGGCAATAATATCGCTAAGGATAACAGCAAAGCCATCAGTGTTCCAATAATGCCGACGATCCAGTTATTAAGGATAACTCCAATGAAGGTGATGGCGATCGCTAGGAGGATGAGCAGCAATGCCCTCGGCTTAACTATGAATTGCTTGGTAGTAGGTTGATTGAGATCAGAACGGGCTTGTTGGAGAGCAGTTGTATATTGCGGAGATTTCAAAGATGCGAGCGCTGCTAGGGCTTGTTGTGTAGCTAGTACTTCTGAGCTTAGGTTCTTCTCAGTTGCACTCCCGTCAAAGTCATCTGGTTGCGAATCGTTTTCTGGGATTGGTTCTGGGGTTGGTAGATTAGAGGAATTGGATTCAATCGTCATGTTTTCTATTTTGCCCCAGCAGATTCAGTTCAACATCTGTTTTATCAGAAATTGCACTAAACTAAAGACCTGTATTCCATAAGACTGAGAACGCAAAGCTATATTTGGTAAAGCATTTCATTAATTCGTAGCGAATTAAATTTGGCAATACCCGACAATGTGAATGCGTTGGCTTGCATTGTGAATGCGTCGGCTTGCATTAAAAACGCTACGCTTTTACGCAAAGCTTTACTATAGCGCTTCTCGGTTGCGTGCAATACGCGGTGTAGAGACGCGAAATTTCGCGTCTCTACATTTATTTTTTGAACATGTATATGATTCAAATGAGAACCGCTATATCTATCAGAGTTCTAGCGCCCAAAGCACTATCAAAACCTACGAACAAACAAATAATATTCTCCTATGATTTGGTTGCCTTACAATGGACACTAAACCTTGAAATTGAGTGGCGGCAATGGATAATACAGATCATTCCCTAGTGGAGGATAGCTTGTCAGCTGACTTAGTATCTGCGATAGAGTTACAGCGCCAGTGCGTCAGAGTTGGTGGTTATATGGAAAAATTCGGTATAATACCCGAATAAAAATGTAAAAAAGAGGTTTTCCGTATATTCAGATAGGAGTTCGTTGTAATGCTTGATATATTAGGATTGAAAAAAAGATTATACTGAAACTTTCTGTATAATAAATAGTTATGATAAATCGTGCATGGTAGTACTTAGAGATTTTATAAAACAGGATGTAGAATATCTCATTGAATATTTGAATAATGATGAGGTTACAAAATTTCTTACTTCTCGAATACCTACGCCATATACACTTGAAAATGCTGAATGGTGGGTAGATATTGGCAGCAAGGAGAAAATAAACAAAGCTATTGTAGTAGAGGGTGTTTTTGTTGGTGCGGTTGGAGCTGCTGTGGGCGAATATGAGTATCAGCGTTCGGCAGAAATAGGTTATTGGCTTGCTCAAAAATATTGGGGCAAAGGCATAGCTACTAAAGCAGTAAAAAAGGTCACAACATCTGTTTTCTCTAGCACAGAGGTTGTTAGGTTATTTGCACCAGTTTTTGGTCCGAATATAGCGTCGATGCGAGTGCTTGAGAAATGTGGCTATAAACAAGAGGCAGTCTTACAAAAGGCATTGTTTAAAAATGGCTCATATTTTAATTGTCATCTATTTGCAAAGGTTCGCTCATAACAAATCGTTCAAGACGGACGTCTGCTGCGCTGCGCTTTGCCGCCGCCGCTCAACTCAATGTTAAATCATCACAAACCTATTTAGTTCAGATATAGCCCTTGCCCTAATACCATTTCACAAAAAATCTGATACAGATGTAAACCCTGAAAGCATTGCTGTATCTAAATTTTTTAATTGCGTTAGCGTAGCGTTAGCGAGTCCGCGAGCGTCATTGCGAATTGCGAATTGTGAATTGGTATAACTGGTTCCCAAAGGGTTGCCGCCTCCGATCAGTTTCAGTCCCAGTTTAAATCCCCTTATGTAATGTCTTTTATGCAAGAATTTTGTTAGCGTAGCGCTAGCGACTTCATGTACTCCTACGTCGAAGCAAGCTACGCGCAGCGTTTCTTAAAAAGCATCATTTTTAATTTTGAATTGTTAAGTGGTCTACAGTTTGAATTGTCAGCATTTGAGGGGGCGTAGCATCAGGTGGGTAGAGAAAATCCACTTCTACCAGTTGTCGCTGACCAGGGGACATTTTTAATTGAGCAAGCGGTTCTCCCATCTGTCCCCGTTGTTGAACTAAATGCCAATATTGGGTTCTGGGTAAGCCATTATCGTCATTGTAGCGAATACGAACTGTACCTCGGAAAAAGACGGATGGTTGGGGTGGTGAAAAAAAGCGAAGCCCTGGTTTACTTAACTCATCTTCTTTGATAGGCGTTTGGAAAAGTACCTTTATAGTTTGCGGCTTATCCGTATTGTTGAATAATGGTAGAGAGATGTTGTATTCAATGCCGTAGTTACCGTGAGCTTCGTAAGCAGTACCAGGATAACGCGCCACTAGTTTAGCAGTTTGGTTTTGTCCAGTACCCATTTTGCCTGCCAAAAGGGTACTTAAACCGTAGGAAAAAGCTTGTCCTGATTCCGGAATTGTCAGGTATGAACTATTAGAGTCGGTAACTTGTGCTTGCCAACGAGAGCCAATAGCTACCCCCGCTACCCGTCCGTAAATTTCTGTTGCCCCTGCAAGCCGATCTGGAGGACTGGGGGCACGTTCACGGGGCCCCGCAAAATCACCATTTTCTAACAAGTTCTCCCATTCTTCTAAAGTGGGCGCTCGTTCACTACCATCGGGATTGGGTTTGGCAAACATGGCCAGGTTCGCCAGATAAACTGGATTATCACTATATAAATGCAACAATGTAGAACGTCCATTTAATGGCGGGGTTAAAGTCCGCACTGGAATGGGATGATTCATTAACATCCGGCTTTGTTTTGGTGGAATTACTAACTGGGCTGGCCATCCTGACTGCCTTCTGGCTCGCAGCAGATCATTCATCACGCGATTGCCAGGCCCTGCATAAATATTTCCCGAATTATTTGATTGCATGGGGGGAAGCTTGATAAAAGGTGCATCAGGTTGACTAAGATAACTAGCTGCTTGCAATATGTTGACAGTTGCAGAGCGATCGCTTGGATTGTAAACAATCACCCCCAAATAAAGAGTCCGCAAATCATTTGGAGTCTCAATTGCTCTAGCAATATGGTGAGAAAATAAATCAAACCGTCCCTGAAATGGAAAGTTCAGGTGGGCGCTGGGCACTCTTTTGCCTTGAGGAGGAAATGTAGACAGCAGAATTCCTTCAGTCTTAACTACTTCTGGGTTATTACTGTTAAATACCGGTACTTCGTCAAGATGTCCTGTTAAAGGTCTTGTTTGTTGGGGAACGAAGATTTCCTGTGGTGTAGGTGGAGGAGAAGGCGATGCTTGAGCTAAAAACAAATAGGAAATAAGATTAAGCATTTATTCAAAAAGCAATTTATCGCTGAAGTTAAGAATACAGCATACCTAAATTGTCTTGAGGGTGATGTCTACGACAGGCTACACCAACGCCAGACCTATTGCTCACCTAACTTTAACAGCCGGGAGCGATCGCTTTATTATGCTTACTCCTTCGAGGTGAATGAGTATTCGTGCAAATCGCAAATGGGGCGGTATCCAATCGCTTGATAAATATGATTGGCTGTGGAATTGGCTAAATCTGCTATGAGGAGACAATGGCGGCATCCCTGGTCTAGCAGTTTTTGGCTTAACGCTGTGACACAGGCAGTAGCATATCCTTTGCGACGATACTCTGGTGGTGTATAAGCTAAATTGATCCGACCAATTGTAGGTAACACTTGTTTACCAGACGCAACTGAAACTGGAGTGCTATCAACCCATAAATAAGTATTCTGCTGTTTCAACCGATTATCTACTTGGTGTTCGACATCTTCGCTCACTCCCTCATTTATCTCAGATAAAAATGCAGAAAGCCACTCGATCAAAATAGAGCGATCGCTTTCAGTTGCCAGTCTGAGATATCCACTGGCGGTTGAGACTCTTGGCACTGCCGTTAATTGGTAAATTTCCATTTCCACCGACCGTTGATAAAATTGTCCTGTCAGCGCTTGCCAAGTCTGCGAAAATATTTCTGCTTCTTTAGCCAGTCCCATGCTTCCTGGCAGTTGCTCTTGACGTAAATCTTGAGCAATCAACCGCAAGGCATCCATATTCTGGGCTTTGGATAATATCAATTTTTGGGGTGGGGTGCGGATGGCAACAGCTAGAATCTCGCCACTTGTTTGGACAATTGCTAAATAAGGCTTACCCAGATAACGTTCTGGGTTATGCAACAAGGTATGCAAAATATTGAGCAAAACATTATTTTCTACCTGATGCTGGAGTAAGTAAGGCTGAGTGCAGTGCCAGAATTCCTGAATATTGTCGAATCGATGTAGTTGCATGATTTGCCTTCCTTACTAACCAAGTAAAGAGTTGTGCTATCTAGAACTGCGAAAACTTCCGCATTGACAGAAAATAATAAATATATACTATGTAAAAAACTATGTTTTAGGGGCAATATCCTGCGGGTACTCCGTTGGAGAACTCGTAGAGTTGCCTCGACAATATTGGTCTATTTCCTATCAAATGATAAAAATATATATTGTGGCATGGGCATCTTGCACGCCCTGATTCTTGAACGTGCAGGATGTCCACTCCACAAAATTGAGTAATGTATTTGTTGTAATTTCCAGTCCTTTGCACGCAATTAAGGTGCAAGGGCATTACCCCGAATTAAACTACCAATGGTTTTGGCAGTAATTTTTAGTTGGGTGATGGGATTCGCTGGGACAACCGTCTTATACAGATAGCTATCGAATGTTAGCCGTTGTACATCGAGGTCATCGCACATTTCCACAAAGGCTTCGCGGGTGGCGTCAGAACGATAGAACACGGTTTGCAGAATGTCCAGCACCTTGTAAGTGAGTCCGTATCTTTTATCCCAACGCTTCAGGTAAACCTTCAGGTCGCCTTCTGTAGGAATACGGCTACCACTATTAGATGCTTCTACAATAGTTTCCGCACACATCCGCCCAGATTTAGCCGCAAAATAAATACCTTCACCAGAGGACTTGGTAACGTAACCAGCAGCATCTCCCACTAACGCGATGCGACCAACAACACGACGGGGACGGGGATGTTCAGGAATCGGGTGAGCTTCTACTTTGATGATTTTACCGCCTGCCAACTTCTTAGAAGCACGGGCGCGGATACCAGCTTGTAACTGTTTAATGCTGGCTTTATTGATTTGCATCGTACCAGTACCAACAGCTACGTGGTCATATTTGGGGAAAACCCAAGCGTAGAAATCGGTAGAAACGTCATCACCGACATACATTTCGGCGAGGTCGTTGTAATAGGCCATTTTGTCTTCGGGTAAGCGAATTCGCTCTTGGAAAGCGATCGCATAATTATAATCCCCAGCGTCCATTTCTTTAGCAACGCGAGAATTAGCCCCATCCGCCCCAATAATTAAATCCACCTTCAGAGTTTTGGCAATACCCTGTGATATCCCTTCTGTATGGTCAACGTAATGGATGGTATAGGGATCGGTATTGTTTCCTGGTATATCAAGTTTATGAACAGTTGCATTAATTAAATTTGCGCCAACTTTTGCCGCGCGATCGCGCAAAAAGCCATCTAGTACTTCCCGGCGGCACATTCCTATATATTCTTCTTCATTTACCAGATTAATATCAACCTCACGATTGGAAGGCGAAATCATTTTCATCTTCCGTACCCGGCGATCGATAATCTCTGGTGGTAAGTCAAATTCACTCACCATACATAGAGGAATTGCACCCCCACAAGGCTTTGCATTGTCTAGCTTCCGCTCAAACAGGTAGGTTTCAATCCCAGAGGCTGCCAGTGTTTCTGCGGCAGATGAACCAGCAGGGCCTGACCCAATAACAGCAACCCGTAGTGTCAAAGGTCTTTCTCCCAATCTTCACATTTACCGAGAGCATACTACCACGGTCTTTCTAGTGATTTGGCGCTTTTCCTCCAGGTTTCTGCACAAATGCAATATTCCTTAATGTTTCGATACAAAAGCGAGATTGGGAATGAGGAATTTGGTTAATGGAAAATTTACAGGATAATTTTTGTAACCCAACCCAATTACTACCCGTAATATTAATCGTTGTAAGGTTGTGGATCGAGAATCTCTATATCACCAGGTGATATTTCCCTTAGTCCACCAGTTGGAAATAAGTCTTCTGGATTGAGAATTTCAACGATTATTTTAGAACCATGACTACCCAATTGATATCCACCAAAAACTGCATATTCACCTGTACTCTTGATTCTTAAAATTAACTTGTAAACTTGCCCTGAAGTCCTAACAGCTTTATACTCTTCACCTAACATCTGTTTCTCCTTATTCAAAAGCTCTTTTAGCAATATTGCAGCCTGTTCATTACCTTTTGGTAAAAATTTGGGCAACCAGTATGAAGCTTTACGTACTTCCTGAGGATGTTCTGATAATTTGTTAGATAGGATGCTTATAACACGTCGGAAGCCAAGACGTGGGAGTAAATACTTTACCCAAAGTTCTATTTCACTAGCATTTGCTTCTGCTACTCCTCGCTCAAGCAGAATCTCAAAATATCTTTTATTCTTCAGTATGGAATTAGCTAACTTTAAACCGATGAGAGAATCTCGATCTAAAATAGCGTTGATCTCATCGAACTGAGCTTCCTCTGATAAACTCATTAGCCTTTTTTGTAAAACTTTATGGTCTTCAAAATCTTTGTCAGTAATAAATCGGCTAATCATATTCTTTATACCTATTAATATATGATAATCTTTATGCTCCGATTTAATTACACTCCAATGTTACCAAATGCCATCTTATATCTATCATGACAGAGGCTGTTTTGTCTTAATCATTACCAGGGATTAAATTGAGACTAATTAGACAGACTTTTGAATTGACCTGGCTCAAAAAGTTCTTGAGGTAGTAAATCTGCGTTACTCATGAATTCAGCGTCAGGTCGATAATGTCCAGATTCATTAGTCCACTTGCGGAGGATGCCTCTATTAGTGCGTCCTGAAAAGTAAAGCCGACCAGCGTATTTTACATCCTCTCCCTTTGCTAAATCTATATAACCAATTGCTCTATCTGCAACCCTAGCGCTGGCTCTACGAATAAACACTATTCCTTCTAGAGTGACAATAAAATTATAGACTCCTGATGCAGTACGTTCTTCGCGTTTGTATCTAACCTCTCGCCATTTTCCTTGCTTAAGAACAAGCCGCGATCTTTGGATGATTCTTGGCGAGTCTTTGGGAAACAGGTTAGGGAATATGTTTAACCCCAAGGTTCCTCACACTTTGCTTGTCATTGTAGCTTCCTTGATCGCGGCAGCTGTGGTAGCTAAATCTTGTTCATCCATAAATAACGATATATGGTATATCTAAGACACAGTATTCCTAGCAAGAATCTGTAGATTTAGTTGCAGAGGTATAGCAGCAGTGGGCATAGTAGTTGAGAACGTCTCCAAACAATTCGGGAGTTTCAAGGCAGTTGATCAGGTCAGCCTGGAAATTAAGAGTGGTTCGCTAGTTGCCTTGCTCGGGCCATCGGGATCAGGTAAATCTACGCTACTACGGTTAATTTCAGGTTTAGAAATGCCAGATAGTGGCAAAATCCTGCTTACCGGTAAGGACGCTACATACCAAAGCGTGCAACAGCGCAATATTGGCTTTGTGTTTCAGCACTATGCCCTATTTAAACATCTAACTGTCAAGGATAATATTGCCTTTGGTTTAGAAATTCGTAAAGCACAGCCAAAGAAAATTAAGGGGCGAGTAGAACAGTTACTAGAATTGGTGCAATTGAGTGGATTAGGCGATCGCTATCCATCACAACTTTCTGGTGGTCAAAGACAACGGGTAGCATTAGCAAGGGCACTGGCAGTAGAACCCGAAGTATTACTGCTAGATGAACCCTTTGGCGCACTCGATGCGAAAGTCCGCAAAGACTTACGGGCATGGTTACGCCGCCTCCATGATGAAGTTCATGTTACCACAGTTTTCGTTACCCATGATCAAGAAGAAGCAATGGAAGTCTCCGATGAAGTTGTGGTCATGAATAAAGGGCGTGTGGAACAGGTGGGGACACCAGCAGAAATTTATGATAATCCTGCCACCGCATTTGTAATGAGCTTCATAGGCCCGGTGAATGTGTTACCCAGCAACTCAAAGATTTTTCAAAGTAGCGGTTTTGATGCGCCACATGCACAAGTATTTTTGCGTCCGCAAGATGTGATTTTGGAAAAGGTTGCTAACGGTTCTACTACGGCTGCAACAGTGAGCCGTTTGATACATTTGGGTTGGGAAATTCAGGTAGAATTAACTTTCGATGATGGGCAAGTGGTGATGGCGCATTTAACACGCGATCGCTTTAACCAATTAGAATTAGAACCGAAACAGCGAGTCTATGTGAAGCCAAAGGATGCCAAGTCCTTCCCTCTGTCTTATTCAATTTAGTTGGCAATGTTGAAATATTTATGCTTGTTGCTTTACGCCGCAGCAGAAAACGTTGCCAGAATATTTGCCAAATCCACCAGTAGCCAGTGTAATCAGAGATAGGTTGCACAAAGATATACAAAAGCACCAGCCCAGTATCATACTAAGGCTGGTGCGCTGGCTTTTCACTGATTTTTTGTGAGGACTAATTTAATCCTCTAACATTCGACTTTCTACATTGCACCGCTATATCTGCTCCTACTAACAAGGAGTCAAATTAAACCTAATTCTATAAATTCCATTGAATCCAATTTGAGTTTGCTGCCCCGCAGCTACATTTGTAGCACGCGCTATCAAAGTTGTGTTGATGCCGAAAACCGAATTCACTCGGTTAGCACACGCGTCTACTGTATCTCCTGTAATAGCTACATCTTTTAGCCATCCACCTGAAGAGCCAGACGAGAAGTTTGCGTTTAGATCATTCGTAGATGGAATTACTTTCCCTTGAAACACTGGTCTAACCCTTAAGGCAGCAGTACCTCCCTGAGGCACATTTGCAAAACCAGAATACCTCAGGTTAATGGGCTGAACTTTGTAGCCCCTAGGCACATTAAGCCCAATTCTGAGATTGCAAGATTGTGATACGACTTTAGGAGACACAGCTGTAGCCTGAAATCGAGGGAAAGTTACAGACAGAGTATTTCCTACCAAACTTACTAGGGCATTTCCCGACGGGCAGCCATTTCCGAAAACAGTTACTGGAACACTTTCAAACTGAAATCCTTGTGTTTGAGCCTGTGCCTCAGATAAACCCACAACATTTAAACTCAGTAGCGTCAAACTGGAAATAAGAGCAGTTAAAACTTTCATATCTTTCATCTCAAATAAGGAGAGCTTCTCAGGTTTCTTGTCAATAACTATGTCTCAAGACACAGAGTAAAAAATCTCTTCAGAGCGATTGGAAGAAATCTTTTGATAAGTTGGTAAAGCAGCTTTACAAAGATCAGCTTTTGGGAAAAATTAAATGCAAAACTGACTATGCATTAAAAAAACCTAACAAGGATTAAAAGCAAACTTGATTTGGAACAATACAGGGCCGATTTCTGTATCGATTTTATCAATTCGGATTTTGGTTTGTTGATTTGCAGGTATATCTCTAGCTCTTGCCGTTAGATTTGTATTGATACCAAAAATCGAATTTACTGGGTTTTGACATGCATTTATTGTGCCTAATACAATACCTACATCTTTACTCCAAGTAGCTGAGAAACCAGGCGCAAACGTTGCGTTTGGATCATTGATAGTTTGAAGTTCTTGACCTTCAAAAACTATTTTCACGTTCAGGTTAGCACTGCCTCCTATAGGCACATCTGCAAAGCCAAGATACTTGACTTGAATAGGCTGAACGTTCAATCCAGAAGGTACATTAAGACCGATCCGCAGATTGCAGGATTTTGATACAACCTTAGGAGGTAAAGCTAAAGCTTCAAACTCAGAAAATGTTATTGAAAGAGTATCTCCATTCAAAATTCCCTTTGCTGCTCCGTTTGGGCAACCATTTCCTAAAAGAGTTATTAGAACTTCTTGAAGCTCAAATCCTTGTGTTTGAGCCTGTACCTGAGATAAACCCACAAGATTTAAACTCAGTAGCGTCAAACTGGAAATCATACCAGTTAAAACTTTCATCTAATAACTCCGCGAAAATCTATAATCTCCTATGAATATTACATGGAATGTCAATCTCCTAATATACTTCTATACAAAAAAACTTTACCTGGCAGACTCTTTGGGTTTTGGACATTTCTACCAATCATTAAATGTATGGAATACGCTCTGGTTAAGAAAGACAGAAATATGATAAAAAAATCGATTTCTGACTCATAAATTGTTTACCAGCGTATCTCACTTATCAGAAAATAATTCAGGAGTTAGGACTTAGAATTCAGAATTGAATTCTGCACGAAAAAGCAGATAACGCAGAGGTAGCGAGTCTACCAGCGAATGAATAAGTGAGTTTAAGACCCTAACTAAATCTTCTTTTTTGGAGACGCACTCGCATTCGATTTAGTGTTCAACAATAAAATGGTGGTATTGAACCCCCACTAATTGATTCTGACTCCTGAATTCTTACTTCTGAATTCTTCTTTAATTAAGAATTGCCCTCACAAAAAGAAGTTTTACAAATATTATACCATCAAAATATCAAAGAAAAATATATTTTACCTATCCAAAGACATATTTTTTGCAAATTGTGATTTCGTTATATTTATCAGCTACTTTGGCTTGACCTAACTATTTATCAAGACAGAAAGTCAAAGATTTATTCAAAGCGATTGAATAAATCTTTCGATAAGTTGGTAAAGCAGTTTTACAAACAGCAGGTTTTCCTGTGAATATTAGGGGGATGTTTAAAAAGTATTTTTTGTAACATCAAAACCTCGGAAACTTTTGGGAAAAATTAAATGCAAAACTGATTATACATTTAAAAAACCTAACAACGCTTAAAAGCAAACTTTATTTGGAACAATACATCTTTGATTGTTGTGTCAATTGTATTAATTCGGATTTGGGTTTCTTGATTTGCAGCTATACCTCTAGCTCTTGCAGTTAGAGTTGAATTGATACCAAAAACCGAACTTACTGGTCTACTACATGCATTTATTGTGTTTGCTATAACATCTATATTTTTGCTCCAAGTATCTGAAAAGCCGGCCGGAAACGTTTGGTTTGGATTATTGATAGTTGCAACACTTCCACCTTGAAATGATATTTCAACTCTCAGATCAGCACTGCCTCCTGTAGGCACATCTGCAAAGCCAAGATACCTGACGCTAATCGGCTGAACGTTAAATCCAGAAGGTACATTAAGAGAGAACCGCAGATTGCAGGATAGTGATACAACCTTAGGAGGTGAAGCTTTAGCTTCAAACGCAGAAAATGATACTGAAGCAGTATCTCCATTCAAAACTAGCTGTGCTGTTCCGTTTGGGCAACCATTTCCAAAAAAAGTTGCTGTATCTCTTTGAAACTTAAATCCTGTTGGTGTTTGAGCCTGTACCTGAGATAAATCGACAACATTTAAACTTAGTAGCGTCAAACTGGAAATCATACCAGTTAAAACTTTCATCTAATAACTCCGTGAAAATGTGTAATTTCCTGTGGATATTAGCTGCAATACGAAATTTCTAAAATACTTCTACAAAAACAAATTTTACCCAGTAGCCTTTTCCACGTTTGAGGATCTATAGCAGTTCTTAATTGTCTGTAATACACTCTGTTTAAGAGACACAGAAATAGGATAAAACAATCAATTTATGACTGGGAAATTATTTATCAGCGTATTTCATTTCTCAGAAAATAATTCAGGAGTTAGGACTTAAAATTCAAAATTGAATTCTATACAACTGGGGGATAGCGCAGCCGTAGCGAGTTTACAGGGGATGAAAAAATGGATTTAAGACCCATTAAATCTTCTCTTTTGGGGACGCACTCGCGTTCGATTTAGTGTTCAACAATAAAATAGCGGGACTGAACTCCCCACTAATTGATTCTGACTCCTGAATTCTTACTTCTGAATTCTTCTTCAATTCAGAATTGCCTTCATAATAAGCCTTGAAAAAATTCCAAATCACAAAGAAATATATTTTACCTATCCAAAGACAGATGTTTTGCCAACTGTAATTTCGTTAGCTTGAGCAGCTACTTTGACTTGACTTAACTATTTATCAAGACAGAGAATAAAAGATTTATTCGGAGGGATTGGAATAAATCTTTCGATAAATTGGTAAAGCAGCTTTATAGGGAGTGGGTTTTGAAAAAAATTAAATGCAAAACTAACTATGCATTTAAAAAACCTAACAAGGATTAAAAGCAAACTTGATTTGGAACAATACAGGCCCAATTGTTGTGTCGATTGTATCAATTCTGATTTGGGTTTCTAGACCTTTAGGTTTACTTGGTAAATTTGTAGCTCTTGCCGTCAGAGTTGAATTAATACCAAAAACCGAACTCACTGGGTTCTTACATGCATTTATTGTGCCTAATGTAACACTTACATCTTTGTCCCAAACATCTGAGAAGTTAGCCGGAAACGTTCGGTTTGGACTATTGTCAGTTGGAATTACTTGACCTTGAAAGAGTAGTTTCACGTTCAGGTCAGCACTGCCTTCTTTAGGCACATCTGCAAAGCCAAGATACTTGACGTTAATTGGCTGAACGTTAAATCCAGAAGGTACATTCAGACCGATCCGCAAATTGCAAGATTTTGATATAACATTAGGACGTGTAGCTTTAGCTTCAAATTCAGTAAATGTTATTGAAAGGGTATCTCCATTCAAAACTCCCTGTGCTGTTCCTTTTGGGCAACCATTTCCCGAAAGAGTTACTGGAACATTTTGAAACTCAAATCCTTCTGTTTGAGCCTGTACCTGAGATAAACCCACAACATTTAAACTCAGTAGCGTCAAGCTAGAAATAAGGCCAGTTAAAATTTTCATATTTTTAGACTCCGCGAAAACGTGTAATTTCCTGTACAAATTAGCTGCAACTTAAAATTCCCTAAGATACTTCTGCTACAAAGGGATTTTACCCACTAGCCTTTCTGGGATTTGGGGACTTATGGCAGTTCTTAATTGTCTGCAATACGCTCTGATTAAGGCAGACAGAAATATGATAAGATAATGAGTTTGTAGCTGTGAAATTATTTATCAGCGTATTCATTTATTTAAGAATTGCCATTTTGTCACCAATACTCTTTTTCAAAACAGAGTGCCAAAGATTTCTTCCAATCGCTTTGAAGAAATCTTTGGATAAGTTTGGTAAAGCAACTTTAGAGGATGTTTTAAAACAGTATTTTGCTCTCATGATAAAGTACGGGTAATTATCTCAGGACATGGCTGAAACCTTATTTTTTCGTTGCAGTTGACCTGAGCCACCGGGATTTTTAAAACATCCTCTTAGAGGCATCAGCTTTTGTGAAAAATTAAATGCAGATTATGCATTTAAAAAACCTAACAAGGAGTAAAAGCAAACTTGATTTGGAACAATACAGGGCCGATTGTTGTGTCGATTGTATCAATTCGGATTTGGGTTTCTAGACCTTTAGGTTTAGTTGATACATCTGTAGCTCTTGCCGTCAGATTTGTATTAATACCAAAAATCGAACTCACTGGCTTCTTGCATGCATTTATTGTGCCTAATGTAATACCTACATCTTTGTCCCAAACATCTGAGAAACCAGCTGGAAACGTTCCGTTTGGATTATTGGTAGTTGGAACTATTTGACCTTGAAATAGTATTCTAACATTCAGGTTTGCACTGCCTCCTTTAGGCACATCTGCAAAGCCAAGATACTTGACGTTAATTGGCTGAACGTTTATTCCAGAAGGCACATTCAGACCGATCCGCAGATTGCAGGATGCTGATACAACCTTAGGAGGTTCAGCTTTAGCTTCAAATTCTGAAAATGTTACTGAAAGAGTATCTCCAACCAAAATTCCCTCTGCTGTTCCCTTTGGGCAACCATTTCCAAAAAGAGTTACTGGAACTTTTTGAAATGTAAATCCTTCTTGTGTTTGAGCCTGTACCTGAGATAAACCTACAACATTTAAACTCAGTAGTGTCAAGCTGGAAATCAGACCAGTTAAAATTTTCATAATTATTGGACTCCGCAAAAACGTGTAATTTCCTGTGGACATTAGCTGCAATTTAAAATTCCTAAGATACTTCTACGCAAAGGAATTTTACCCAGCAACCTGTTTGGGGTTTGGGGACTTTTAGCAGTTATTAAATATGTTCAATACACTCTGTTCAGGGAGACAGAAACATGATAAAACAATCAATTTCTAGCTGGGAAATTAATTATTTATCAGCGTATTTCACTTATCAGACAAGAATTCAGGAGTTAAAAATTGGCAATCTAGAATTTAATTCTGTACAACTGGGGTAGCTACCCTACGAGCGGATGAATAAATGGTTTAAGGCGGCGACTAAATTGCTCGCGTAGCGTCTCCAAAAGAGAAGATTTAGTGGGTCAACTACAAGTAGGCGGGTCTTAATCCCCCACTAATTGATTTTGACTCCTGAATTCTGACTTCTGAATTTTTCCATTGAGTATTGCTCTTGTAACAAGCCTCGAAAAAATAGTAAGTCATCTGAGAAATATTTTATATCTATCTAAAGGAATAGATAAAATAAATTTTAACAAATTATTACGGGAAAGTACTTAGGTATGTAGCGGTAAGACAGCGCTCTTGGTAGGGTTTTCTTCGGCAGCTACTTGCTCTACTTAGGGAGGCCCCAAGTAGAGGAGGCAATGGGTTATAGGGGTTGCCCCGGTTGTAGCAACTGCTCTCAAGTGGCGTCAGACGACTGCGAACTCAGCGGCAAGTCACATGCTCTTACGTAACTAACGCAAGGCTTACGAGCATCAGTGCTTGTCGTCAGACATCGCTATTACCTAAGATCCTTTCAACAGCTATTTGGCGTTGTTAAAGGTAAACTAATCTAGGACTTACGCACTGTACAAAATAACTATCTTGTGCATTAAGGTAAATACGTTATTTCAGGCTTTTGTCAATCACCTTTGATTGGGTGCGATCGCCAAAATATCATTGAAAAACCTAGCTATAAGCCTTGAAAATTATACCTGTTAGTTTTGGCTTTTCTGTCAATGCGTAAGTCCTACTAATCTTTGAAAATCTGGATTTCATCAAGTTGATTAATCACCACATCTGCACCTCGGACGTTATCCGACTTACCCACCCAAGTGATACCAATACAACCTGCGGCTTTAGCATCACGCGCCATTTGCATATCACCAACGGAATCACCTACCATCAATGTAACGCCTGGTTGGACTCCCAAAGCTTGGCAAGCTTGCAAAAATAGCACTGGATCTGGTTTACTCGGCCCCTCATCTACTCCCATTTCCAACTGGATATAATCACTTAATTGGTGATTCTCTACAAAATTATGTACTTCATCACTTGTTGCAGCTGAGAGGATACCGAGTTTCAAACCAGTTTTCCGTAGGTATTTCAACAAGTCTAAGCTACCCACAAACAGGGGTGAAGGAGTTTTTTCAATGTATTTTTCCGCTTCATCCAAAGCTTGACGGGCTATTTTTAAGGATTCAAACCATCCTCTACCTGTTTCGGCAATATATGCCGCAGCCGCAACTTCTGTTTCACGGCGACTCGCTACCGATATCAAACCCGCCGGATCTAGAATATTCCCATTGATACCAAATGCCATTAATAGCGGTTCCCCAATACCGGGAACTTGAGCATCTATCAACCTTGCTGCTCTTTGTGCGAGCGATCGCAAATACGTTTCTGAATCTTCTAAAGTACCGTTTTTGTCAAACAAAATTGCCTGGATATTATCAAAAGTGATGTTTCTACATTTAATAGTTGCCATAATATTTCATTCCATTTATTTAGTTAAAAATGAAGAGTTATAAGTTTTTATTTTTAACTCCTAATTGCTCCCAATTCTCCACATAAAAAAAGAGGGTTTTCCCCTCTTTCTAGAATGATTTAATACTCTTACTTACAAATAAGTAAAACTATAAATGTATTATTCTTCAATAGCTGCTGGAATTCCCTGTTCAGTTTCCACTGCTGGTGGAATTTCTTCTTCAGTTTCCGTTGCTGGTGGAATATCTTCTTCAAGTTCCGCTGCTGGTGGAATATCTTCGTCAAGTTCCACTGCTGGTGGAATATCTTCTTCTGCTACAACTTCCGCAGATGTAGCAGCCGCAGCAGTAGCACCTTGTTGCTTGGCTAACAGTTGTTCACGATACTTAGCAGCCATTTCTTCTGCTTTATCGTAGACCAAATCCCGGTTTTTAATCATGTCGCCAGGTTCGGGTTCTAGCTGCTTGGTAGATAGGGAAATCCGACCCCTTTCTGCATCCAAGTCAATGATCATAACTTTTACTTCATCATTGACATTGAACACGCTATGAGGTGTATCAATATGTTCGTGGGAAATCTCAGAAATGTGTAGTAGACCACTGACGCCGCCAATATCGATGAAAGCACCGTAGGGTTTGATCCCACGAACTGTACCAATTACTACTTCGCCGACTTCTAGGCGGTTCATCTTACGCTCAACCAGCGCCCGACGGTGAGATAGAACTAAGCGGTTACGTTCTTCGTCCACCTCAAGGAATTTTAATGGCAAATCTTCGCCTACCAATTCTTCTTTAGGTTTGCGGGTACTGATATGGGAGCCGGGGATAAAGCCACGTAATCCCTCAATCCGTACCAATGCTCCACCGCGATTAGTTGCAAACACGCCAGAACGCACAGTAGCATCTTCTGCTTGCAGCTGTCGCACGCGCTCCCAAGCCCGCATATACTCAATACGGCGAATGGAAAGGGTTAATTGACCGTCTTCGTTTTCATCGGTAAGGATGAAAAATTCCCGCGTTTCGTTTGACTGTAAGACTTCTTCCGGGCTATCTACCCGGTTAATAGACATTTCTTGTATAGGAATATATGCTGCGGTTTTAGCACCAATGTCAATCAGAGCGCCGCGCGGCTCTATACTGAAAACTGTTCCTGGTACAACATCACCAGGGCTAAAATGATAATCGTATTTGTCAAGTAGAGCAGCGAAATCTTCGTGAGTGAATCCAATTTCTGTAGCGGTTAAATTCTGATTGACCATGCTGATTTGTTCCTGGTTCTAGTCTCCGTAAAGGTTGTGCGACAAGCGCGATGTGTTATGCAAACAGTTTTATGGCAGTTTACATTAACATCCATTTTCATCCTAGCGCAGAAAAGCTAGTATTAACACATATCTACTCCCAAGATTGGAAATTATATCACAATATTAAAATGATTAGTCATTAGTCATTAGTCATTCGTTAGTAGTGAGAAGCAACATAAAGGACAAACATAATAATATCCGTTGCTACTAAACATAGTAGCAACGGATACTAAGATTAAATCCGCTTAAAGGTCTGGTATATAGGATCTACTTATCTTTTGGTTTCTCAAAGCGAGGGGGTTCGCGAAATGCGATCGCAAAAAAGAGAGTACCTATACACAGAGTAAAAATCAAGATGTACGCAACGCTTTCCATATTATGACTTCCTGCCTATCGAGCCAGTAATTAAAGTTTTTAGTGCTGAGTCACCTGAATGCTGAGTCAGAGCCTTAACTCGGAACTCAGCACTCATAACTCAGCACTGAAATTAGAGAGCTTCGTTCCGGCGGGTTGACTTGTCACCCACTTTCTGGAACAGACCCCACTCAACTTGCTCTTCTAGATCCGCATCAACACCAGCAAATACGTCTCGGTAGATTGTCCGAGCGCCATGCCAGAGGTGACCAAAGAAGAACAGCAGAGCAAATACTGCATGTCCAAAGGTAAACCAACCTCTAGGACTGGTGCGGAATACACCATCAGAGTTCAAGGTTTCCCGGTCAAATTCAAAGATTTCACCGCCTTGAGCTTTCCGGGCATACTTCTTCACATCAGCTGGTTCTGTAAAAGTTTTACCATTCAGATTGCCACCATAGAAGCTGACGGTGACACCAGATTGCTCGAAGCTATACTTAGATTCTGCCCGACGGAAGGGAATGTCAGCGCGGACAATTCCATCTGCATCGGTCAAGACCACTGGGAAGGTTTCAAAGAAGTTGGGGAGACGACGCACGGTCAATTCCCGGCCTTCAGAATCTTTGAATACGGCGTGACCTTGCCAAGACTGAGCAATACCATCACCCTTGACCATCGGCCCTGTACGGAATAGACCGCCTTTAGCGGGGCTATTACCAACGTAATCATAGAAAGCCAGCTTTTCGGGAATCTGCGACCAAGCTTGCTCGAGGGTTGCACCTCGGGCAACATTTGTTTGGACGCGCTGCTGAATTTCTTGACGGAAGTAGCCTTGATCCCATTGATAACGGGTTGGGCCAAACAATTCGATGGGAGTGGCGGCGTTACCGTACCACATAGTACCAGCAACAACGAAAGCAGCAAAGAAAACTGCTGCAATACTGCTAGAAAGTACTGTTTCAATATTCCCCATCCGCAGAGCTTTGTAGAGCCGTTCGGGGGGTCTAACTGTGAGGTGGAATAAGCCTGCAATAATACCAACAACACCAGCAGCAATGTGGTGAGCCGCAATGCCACCAGGGTTATATGGGTTAAAACCATCTGGGCCCCATTCTGGTGCTACTCCTTGAGCAGCCCCAGTTACACCATAAGCGTCAGAAACCCAAATTCCTGGGCCAAATAGTCCAGTGACGTGAAAAGCACCAAATCCAAAACAAAGTAGACCAGATAAGAACAGGTGAATGCCAAACATTTTTGGCAAGTCTAAGGCTGGTTCACCAGTGCGGGGATCTCTAAAGAGTTCCAAATCCCAGTAAACCCAGTGCCAAACGGCAGCTAAAAACAAAAGACCGGAAAGAACGATGTGAGCCGCAGCAACGCCTTCAAATGACCAGAAGCCAGGATCGGTTGCTGGGCCACCAGTAACGTTCCAACCACCCCAAGATTGGGTAACGCCCAAACGTGACATAAAGGGCAGAACGAACATCCCTTGACGCCACATGGGATTGAGAACCGGATCGCTAGGGTCAAAAATAGCTAGTTCGTAGAGTGCCATCGAACCAGCCCAGCCTGCTACTAAGGCTGTGTGCATTAAGTGTACAGAAATCAGCCGCCCTGGATCATTCAGAACGACTGTATGTACTCGGTACCAGGGTAGTCCCATCGACTACGCTCCTCCTCGATGAGTTAGTTTACAAAGCAATTTTCTTACTGAGATTCTGAATAAACGAAAATCGCCACTCAGAAAACTCTTTCTTGTTTTTTGTTATTGCCACAGCCAGAACCTTACCACAGCTTAGTCTTATAAGTTAGACAGTGCGGGTGCTTTGGCAATGCTTACTCGCTCCCTTGAGATTTACCCTGTAGGGTAGGCATCACTAAGCAAAAATGAGAATGTTTTAAAAAGTGTAACTATTGATGGAATTGTTTGCAAGCGTGTAAATTGATGCGATCGCGTAGCATGTCCAAGTTTTTTCGCTACCAATCGCTGTCGAGGATTAAATTTGCTTATCTTTTCTTTATGAGGGGAGTGCAGTGGAAAGCAGGGAGCAGAGGAGGGAAAGAGGTAAATTACTCATTCTCCCCCTGCCCCTCTACCTCTTTGACCAATGCCCAATGCCCAACGCCCCACCATCTACTGAACCACCAATTGGATGTTTTGCAGTTGACATTTTGCCTCAGCCGTACCCAGGCGTTCAATTACCTGTTCAGCGCTCATCAGACGCTTGAGTACTACTTGTCCTATGGTCTTAGTGGCAATTACTGGTGTTGTTGGCTTCACTTCCACGGTTAAAACGGCTTCTTCAACTCGATAAAGCCATAGCAATTCGTTTTGTTCCACTAAACAAATATTCATTCGCTGAATATCTGGTTGGCGTCGCCATGCGGTTATTTGCCAGAGTCCATCAGATGCCCAGACTCTAGCAACTGCCCATCCCTCAGATAGAAAGAAATACTTCACGCTCTTAGTCTCACTATTAAACTTTCAATCTGCTGTTTACGATATCGTATATTATTTATTAATAATGTATAACTAATGATATTTTAACTTAAGGCTGTCTAAATTATTATTGACCACTTCTTAATAAGAAAAATACTTATTCATCTCATTTAACTCAGTACAATAAATAACAAAATCATAATATGTGATTTTTAACTACTAGTTTTATTTTCTTGCCAAGTTGACAATAAATATTTATGTATACTATAGTTAGCAAATGCCGAACATAACTTTATAAATACTTTAGGTAATTATGAACAAACCTATAAACTCACCATTTAGATATCCTGGTGGCAAATTTTATGCTCGCAATTTGATTCTTAATCATATTCCTTCTCACTCCTATTATGCTGAACCTTTTGCAGGGGGTGGTTCTATCTTTTTTGTAAAAGATAAAGTAAATATTAATTGGCTCAATGATATTGATGATTTATTAATAAATACCTTATTAATAATTCGAGATAAACCCGAAGAGTTAATAAAATTTTTAGAAGGTGAATTTGCTACTAAAGAAAGACATAAATATTACAAAAATGAATTCATACCACAAAACAAATTAGAACAAGCTGGTAGATGGTTTTACCTCAACAGAACCTCCTATTCTGGGATCATGAAGCATCAGAACTGTTATTGGGGATATGGTGAAAAATACAGTATGCGTCCAGAGAATTGGCCCAGAAATATCCGTCGAACTTCTGAAAAACTTCAAAACGTTAAAATTACTAATCTCGACTTTGAAGAAGTTATCGAATCTGTACCTGATGGATCTTTCTTATTTATTGATCCTCCTTATTTCAATGCAGATCAAGATAAATTTTATGTTCATTCATTTTCTAAAGACGATCATTTCAGGCTATGCAAAATATTAAACAGACATAAGCAGAGAATAAAATTTCTTATAACTTACGATAATTGCGAAGCAATTAGAAACCTATATGAATGGGCGTTGGAAATACACGACAAAGAATGGAATTATACAATTAATAGAACCGACGATCAAAAAAATCGAAAAAGTAAACAAGATAACTTTAAAGGTGAACGATATAAGGGGAAAGAAATTTTTATATTAAACTACTCTTCTCTTGACTCTACTTTTCAAAAATATGAACAGTTAATTTTAAAAATTTGAATTATTCTATAGAAATAATCAATGTAAATTTAAATGAGGTAATTATCTAAATTTTTAAAAGTAATTCCTCGAAGAAAGCTTCGCATTTTTCTATTTCTATCCATTTATTTTTTGGATAAGGAACTTCTGTTAATTCTAAATTTTTAACATTGCCAAAATTAATAACTGGATAGTTAGGTATAAACCCACAATTAGACTTGTCTAGACACTTTTTCCTTCCACAAATAATGCCTGTTTCCTTTGATACAACTATATCAAAAGAACTAGCAAAATAAACTTTATTATAAACAAATTCTTGTATAAATTCTTCAGTAAGATTAGAAGGATTTAGTTTTTTTATAAATTCCATTTCTTCCTGAGTAGGTTTAAATATATATGACATATTTCCCTCTTCATCTTCACCTGTTTTATAAAAAGCATTGCCAATAGAAGTAGCAACAACATGAAAACTAGATGTACGATATTGGTCACTATGTGTAATAAAAGCATCAAGAGTAACGTTGAATTTATTTGCTGCCACTAAGGCTTTGTCATTACTCTTAGTAGTGCGTGAACGCATACACTTAACAGGTATCAAATAATCGCCTTTTTGACCAAGACCGCTTTTATTCTGTTTGAGTACTTTGAAATCTCCTTTTTTAGCTAACTTACACTCAATAGATATCATTTTTCCTGTGTCTTTATGTTGCAATTTTATATCAATATCATGTGTTCCAGTTTGTGCATTCATCATAGGCTTTGTTACAATCCATTTTTCATCGGGCAAAATTTGCTTTAATCTAGAGTATGTAGAAAACTCAAAAGCCTTGCCGCGAATCATGGGAGCAACTTTTAAATCAGTTACAATCTTCCATAAGTCGTTAATTGATATATTTAAAGACTTACAATACTTCCGAATATCATTTATCCATTTTTCTTCTTGTTGTTCTGTAACCATTTTTAATTAATATCTTTTAATAATTCATCTACAGCTATAGCCAGCGCCTTAGCTATTTTTCCAATATTTATAAGAGTGATGTTTTTTTCGCCTCTTTCAATCATTCCTATGTATGTGCGATGAAGTTCTGCTTTTTCGGCTAATTCCTCTTGGGATAGTCCTCTCTGCAATCTTTCATCTCTGACTCGTTTTCCGAATTTATCAAGTATCTCAGCTCTCATAGAATTTTGCTAAGACAACTAAAGATATTAGTAAACTTATGCATACTAAAGTTCTACATACTATAGTTAGCATTCAAGTATTTTTACTTAATCATCTTGAATACACATAATCCATCTATTCGAGCAAAGCCCTCTATAAAAAGTATGTAGATTAGTAATCAATTGTAAAAATTGCTATAAAACTAGCGAATATATAGTATAATCACTCACCGCTAATCATATAAAAATTAACTGTATGACCTGGTTTTCCTTGTCCGTGAAACGGTGGGGTCGGATTACACAATTCGTATCTTTGTTCTGTCTATGTTTATTTTTAGTTGTTAGTTGCGCTCCTCGTCCACAGGTAACTACGCCACCATCGGGTTCTGTAAATAGCCCTACAGGTGATAGTCGTATTACTATAGGTACAACAGCAAAGCCGAGAACCCTTGATCCGGCTGATGCTTATGAGTTAGCATCCTTAGGTTTGGTGTTTAATATGAGCGATCGCCTCTACACCTACGAACCAGGAAGCACGGAAATTAAGCCCCAGCTAGCTACAGCATTACCTAAAGTTACTCAAGATGGCTTAACTTATACCATACCCTTACGTCGGGGAGTGGTTTTTCACGATGGGACTCCCTTCAATGCCCAAGCAATGGCGTTTACTATTGAGCGCTTTATTCAAAATAAAGGAAAACCCTCTTTTTTACTAGCTGATATAGTGGAATCGGCAAAAGCTACAGGTGAAAATGAGTTAACAATCAAGCTGAAAAAGCCCTTTGCGGCATTTCCCTCACTGCTGGCATTTTCTGGGGTGTGTGCAGTTTCACCTAAAGCATACGAAATTGGTGAAGGGAAATTTAAGCCGAATATTTTTGTAGGAACTGGGCCTTACAAATTAGCAAATTTAGGCCCGGCTTCGGTGCAATTTGATGTTTTTGATAATTATTGGGGAGAAAAGCCAACAAATGGCGGTATTAACGTACAAATTCTCAGCAGTGGAGTGAATTTGTATAATGCCTTTCGTAAAAAAGCTGTGGATGTAGCTTATTTATCTATGGATCCCGATCAAATTCGCAGCTTAGAAGAAAAAGCAAAAAAAGGTAATTGGCAGGCAATTCCGAATCAGGGTAGTGTGATGAGTTATATGGCTCTTAACAGGAATCAACAGCCTTTAGATAACCCAGCTGTTAGACAAGCGATCGCAGCAATGATTGACCGATTACAAATCAAAGAGCGAGTTTGGTATGGTCAAGCAGATCCAGCTTACAGTATGATACCAACAACTTTAGATGTTTACAAGCCTGTATTTCAAAAGGAATATGGCAATGGCAATATAGAAAAAGCAAAACAATTGCTCACCTCAGCCGGTTTCTCAAAAACTAATCCAGCAAAAGTAGAAATTTGGTATCCCTCTAGTTCTCCTACTCGGAGTTTGGCAGCGATAGTTATCAAAGCACTTGCCAATAAAACAATGGATGGAATCCTGCAATTTGAAGTTATTGCTGTAGATTCTACAACATTTTTTCAACAAATTCCCAAAGGATTATATCCAGCAATTTTGCTTGATTGGTATCCTGATTTTTTAGACGCAGACAATTACATTCAACCATTTGTTTCTTGCGATAAAGGGTCAATAGAGAAGGGATGTAAAGACGGTGGAAGTCAGTCTCAGGGGTCGTTTTACTATAGCGAGCGCATGAATAAATTGATTGACCAGGAGCGGCAAGAGCAAAATCCTGAAGTTCGTAATAAAATCTTTGCAGAAATTCAAGACCTGTTAGTAAATGACGTACCTTATGTTCCCTTATGGCAAAGTAAAGACTTTGTTTTTGCCCAAAGAGGTATGAGCGGTGTCCAACTCGATCCCACTCAGAATTTAGTATATAAAACAATCAAAATGTAGTCATTTGTCATTTATCAGTAGTTATTCCTCTTGTCTTTCTTGTCCTCATATTTCCTGTCTGCTGTCTTTTAACTAATTATGTCTCGTTCCAAAGCCATAACATATTACATTACTACCCGATTGCTATTAGCTCCACTTCAATTGTTGACTATTATCACAATTGTATTTCTCCTATTACGCGCAACACCAGGAGATCCGGCTGATGCAATTCTTGGTGGACGTGCGCCAGAAAGTGCCAAGGTTGAATTACGAAAACAATTAGGTTTAAATCTTCCTATTGGGCTACAATACCTCAACTATGTAGGAAACTTGCTGCACCTTGATATGGGAAATTCTACAAGTAGTAGAGGACAAAAAGTTTGGGATATTATCTGGCAACACTTCCCAGCAACAGCAGAGTTAGCGATATATAGTATTGCGATCGCTCTGATTGTAGGCATTGCCGTAGGTACAATTTCTGCTTCTCGTCCTGGCACACCTTTGGATGCGGGAGGACGTTTGTTTGGTATTATCACATACTCACTTCCCATGTTTTGGGCGGGAATGATTTTGCAATTAATTTTTGCCGTTCAGCTTGATTGGTTACCCTTGGGAACGCGCTTCCCTGCAACAATTCCAGCACCACAAAATTTAACTGGAATATACACTATAGATAGTCTATTACATGGCAATTTCACACAATTTTTTACTGCTTTATACTATCTGATTCTTCCTACTTGCACATTAGGACTTTTACTAAGTGGTATTTTTGAGCGGATTGTGCGAGTAAATTTAAAGCAAATCATGCAAGCAGATTATGTAGAAGCAGCCAAAGCCAGAGGTATTTCTGAAAATAAGATTTTAGTCTCCCATGCTTTAAAAAATGCTTTAATACCTGTAATTACAGTCTTAGGATTGACGTTTGCTTCTTTGTTAGGTGGTGCAATTTTGACTGAGGTAACATTTTCTTGGCCTGGTTTAGCAAATAGATTGTATCAAGCAATTACTGAGCGCGATTATCCAACTGTACAGGGAATCATGGTATTTTTTGGTGCGATCGTCGTGAGCGCCAGCATTTTGATTGATATTTTAAATGCTTATGTAGACCCGCGAATTCGATATTAAGCTGTTTGACATTTTGTTAATTTTCTTGAGAAATACTACTGGCTAAAATACCAAGAATTTTATTCACATCTTTGAGATAATATTCGCTTAAATTAATGCTCAATATTTGTTCTTCTAGTTTCAGAAATTGCCAAATGCTGCCCGTTGTGACTGCGCCGTAAATTGTTTTAATTTCAGTTGGAGCTTGCTGATTAAAAATTTGGGCTGCTACCATTTCTGCTGCACACTGACCGAAACCCGCATTAATATTTTCTTTTTTAGCTTTTACAACTATAATTACTGGTGCTGTCAAAATTAGAATTTCTGGAGATTTAGTAATAATAAAGGCGAACGCATTTGTTACTTCGGCGAACGCATTTGTTACTTCGGCGTACGCATTTGTTATTTCGGCGATCGCATTTGCTATTTCGGAGTTCGCATTTGTTACTTCGGCGTACACATTTGTTATTTCGGCGTACACATTTGCTATTTCGGAGTACGCATTTGCTATTTCAGAATACGCATTTGTTATTTTGGCGTACGCATTTACTATTTTAGAGTACGCATTTGTTACTTCGGCGTACGCATTTGTTATTTCAGCGACAGCATTTGCTATTATTGAGGGCTTATCTTCTTAAACTACGAGGATCGAGGGCATCTCTCAGCCCATCACCAAGTAAGTTGAATGCCAATACTGTGAGGATAATCAGCACAGCCGGCGGCCAGATTAACCAAGGTTGCAGTACTAAAATTGAAGCATTGCTAGCTAGAGAAAGCATATTTCCCCAAGAAGGGTCTGGTTGTTGAATTCCCAAGCCGATGAGACTTAATATCGCCTCTGCACCAATAAAGCTGGGAATTGCAAGAGTAGCAGAGATAACTACATAACTAGCCGTTTGCGGCAAAACGTGGCGGAGGATGATATAAATTGGGTCTCCGCCCATTGCACGCGAGGCTTGGACAAATTCTCGCTCTTTAATTGATAGTACCTGTCCCCGAATAACCCGTGCTAAACCAGCCCAGCTAATAACCGAAGTAATCACCACAATCAGCAAAAAGCGTTGGGTACTGCTTAAACCAGGTGGTAAAACTGCTCCTAAAGTCACCAAAAGATAAATACTAGGGAAAGTCATTAGCACTTCTGCCAAGCGCATAATGACGCTATCAGTCACACCGCCGAAGTAGCCAGAAATTCCCCCGATAATCAAACCGAGGGGGTAAGTAATGATAATGCCAAAAATCCCGATAAACATACTGATGCGACCGCCATGCAGCAAGCGACTGAATTGGTCGCGGCTTTGGTCATCAGTGCCCAAAATGTTGAAGTTTGCGCCAGTTGTTGTGCCAAATAAATGCCAATTTAAGGGGATACCAGGAAAGATTGTGACCTCATCCCACTTAGGAGGTAGTGGCAAACTCATCTGCAACAATCGGTATTCTGGCCCGGAGACAAGTAGACGCAGGGGTGAGGGCTTTTTGAAGTCTACAATGAGTTCGCGATCGCCTGTTTCTAAATTCGTGTCTCCCTGAGTCGTCGGGTAAATATACGGCCCAATAAACTGCCCTGACTTAGAAACCCAATGTATCTTAGTTGGTGGCAGCAATGAACCATTGGGCTGTGAAGCATAGGGGTCATAAGGAGCTACAAAATCTGCTGCAATTACTGCTATGTAGAAAACTAACAGCAAAATTGCCCCAAATCGTGCCAAAGGATTTTTCTTCAGTCGTCGCCACCAATCCATAGTAGTTAGGAGTTATAAGTTAGGATTTATGAGTTATTAAACTTTTATCTTAATTCATAACTCCCAACTCCTGTACAGACGCGATTAATCGCGTCTCCTAATTCCTAATTCCCAACTCCTAACTTTTCTAAATAGCGCTGCTGTTCTTCCTGTTGTTTTTCATGTTCTACAACAAACACGTTTGAATAGAGATTAGCCAGAATTTGTTTTCCCTGTTGTGTCAGTGATAAATAATGCAGCCCCTCTTGGATATAGGGATAGACGCCATTCCAGTAAAACTTAGCGTAGTTATTACGTAAATCAGCAGGGGTTTTATAGCCTAAAACTTTATTTACTCCAGTTTCTTCAAACTCGTAAAATAAAGAAGTAATTTTCTTCAGGTAACGTGGGTCGCTTAGTTGACCAATCAAATCAGCAGCACGGACTAATCCTGCAAAACACCTTGTATCTTGATGATCTTCTGCCGCAGGCACAGGAAATCGAGTCAATTCAATATTGCTCTTAATTGCCTCAGCATCTATTAACTTGTGACCTCCAAAACGCTCATCAATAAAAAGTTTGGCTCTATCTACATGATACGGCGTCAGACTGGCATCAGAAGCGCCAGGAGCTACAGAAATCATTTTGCCATTTTTACCTGTAGAATATAAGTTTGCTGTCTCTCGGTCTTGTCGGCAAACTCCCTTAACATAGCCAATATCATGAGACACCAAGGAAATTATACAATGCAGCCAGTCTTCACTAGAAACACCGCCTTCCCTAATGTGTTTACCACGTAATATTTCTTGCCCCACCAAGGTTACAAGTACTGTATGTTCAACATTGTGATAAAGAGCGTCACTATTGGCAATGTTTTCTAAAGCCATGTTACCAGCCCAGGCGATAATGTCTTGATAATCATTTTTGAAGCAGCCGTAGGTGCGACGATAGCCTTCTCGAATTTCATTTACAAAGGCATCAATTAAAATTTCAGTGGCATTGAACATATCTGGTTACTCTGGTAAATACCAATTATTTATTGATTTGATTTCAAAATTCCATAATCAGGTTTACCCTTGCTGGAATTTCACCTTACTCCCTATTCCTGTCTCCTTCTAGGAGAGAGGCTTAAAAAGCCTATTATTTCATTTCTCCTCTTCGGAGGGAGGCTGGATAAGAGAGGTTCGTCGAACTCACATGAATTTAGGACTATATATTTTGCTCCTTTGTAACTCATGTGTAGCTCTGGACGCTAGCTTGTCCTATGCCTAAATTGCGTGGTAGAGAATGGTTTCCTGATAACACAAAGGCTTCAGAGGAATTATCGATGCTGTACAAAAATATTTATTTGATATAACTTTATACATAAAAGGCTGGATTTGAAATTAGATCAATCTAGATTCGCTTCACTAGTTTTTCATATCTAAGCATTGGTTGACGGTGATCTAAATACATATAGTGTGTGACCTTGAGTCGCTAGATGATATTAGATAATTTTTTATATCATAATTTACATAAATTTTTTAAGCCTTTTTGCTTAGTAATTACTCTTAGAAATATTGTTTAATTATATACGTTACTATATAAAAGACATTTACTATGAAATGCGTCATAGTTGATATGAAGTAAATAAACTTCAAGTTTTCTTAAGAAAATACCAAGATTGGTATGCATAGACAGAAAGTGGAGGTAGGACTGTGAGCGATGAAAGTATTTCAGAAATCGAGGTGGAAGAAGCTATAACCTCTGAAGATAGGAGCTTTCTGAACAAATCAGATCAAAAACTAACCAGGGCATGGTTGAAGCCGTTATTCTTGGGTGCTGGTTTAGGAATTGCGATCGCCTTTGGTGGGATGAGTATATTAAGTCGTTTTTCATCTCGTCAACCAAGCGCGGTAGCGGATAAAAAAGTTAACCCAGCAATGACAGTTACCATCGCCACAGTAGAAACCGCCCATGTTTTCCGTACCCTCAAAACTACTGGAACTGTAGCAGCACGCGATTTAATTCCGGTGTTACCGCAGACAAACGGCTTACAAATCAAAAGCATCCCCGAAGATGTAAAAGAAGGAACTTTTGTCAAAAAAGGCCAAGTGTTGGCGGTGTTAGATGGTTCCATACTGCAAAACCAAATTAGCCAAGCCAAAGCAGATGTAGAATCAAAACAAGCGGATGTGGAATCAAAACAAGCAGATTTAGCTTCTAAACAGGCAGATTTGGCATCAAATAAAGCGATAGTCCAGCAGAAACAAGCAGATTTAGCTCAAGCTAAGGCGAAGTTAGAAGAAGCAGCAAAGAATTATCAGCGCTATCAACAACTCGCTGACTCTGGGACGATTAGTAAGCAAGAACTCGATACTCGTTCCTACGCTGTGAAAACTGCCGTAGAAGTTGTGAATCTATCCCAAGAAAATGTGCGTAGTGCTAAAGCTAATATCGGCAGCGCCCAAGCTAATATTGGTAACGCCCAAGCTATCATCAACAAAGCCAAAGCCGATGTCAAGAGCAGTGCTGCTAAGGTGCAACAACTACAAACTCAGTTGGGACAAACTGTGGTGCGATCGCCGGTTGCTGGAGTAATAGCCGAGAAATTAGCCAGAGTTGGTGATGTGACTGGTGTACCACCACAAACTCAGGTGGTAACTGTGATTGGTGGCACACAAAAGCTGTTTTCGATTATCCAAGATGAAAAGTTGGAACTTCAGGCTAAAGTACCCGAAATTCAACTAAATCAAGTGAAAATTGGCGCATCTGTGCAAATTACTTCTGATATCGATCAGCGCGTGCGATCGCAAGGACGAGTCAGGGAGATACAGCCACAGGTAAACGATCAAAGGCGGGAGGCTACAGTCAAAATTGACTTACCGCCAACAACTTTACTTAAACCAGGAATGTTTGCTAGTGCTGCAATTACTACTAACTCAGGGATAAAGATAGTAGTGCCGCAAAAAGCAGTGCAATCTCAAGCAGACTCAAGTGTAATTGTATTTACTTTATCGAGTGGAGATATAGTCCGCAGCCAAAAAGTAGAGTTAGGAGATCCTGCGAACGACGATAAAGTGGAAATCAAAAGTGGGTTGCAATTAGGCGATCGCGTCATAGTTGATGGTGCAGGATATCTCAAAGATGGTGATAAGGTTCGAGTGGCAATTTGAAGGGAAGGGGGAATGGGGAGAAATAACCAATGACAAATGACCAATGACTAATGACAAATCTAAAATCTAAAATTTTCTAATGTCCTTTAATATCTCAGCTTGGTCGATTAAAAAACCCGTTCCTACAATAGTTTTATTTTTAATTTTGACGGTTGTGGGTTGGTTCTCCTTTATATCCTTGGGGATTGATACTAACCCAAATATTGATGTGCCAACAGTTTCGATAAAAGTCACCCAACCGGGTGCAGGCCCGGCCGAACTAGAATCCCAAGTGACGAAAAAAATTGAAGATGCCGTCGCGGGGTTGGGCAATATCGATTATATGATTTCCACCGTCAGCGATGGGAATTCTAACACGACAATCAATTTTGTTTTGGGTACAGATAGCGATCGCGCCACTAATGATGTTCGGAATGCGATCGCTCAAATTCGCCAAGATTTACCCCAAGATATTAACGATCCAATTGTGGAACGTCTGGAATTTTCCGGCGGCCCGGTGATTACTTACGCAGTTAAATCAGATCAGCGTTCCGTAGAAGAATTAAGCAATATTGTAGATCAAACCATTAGCCGCGCCTTATTGGGAGTCCGTGGTGTAGCACAAATTCAGCGTGTGGGTGGAGTTGACCGAGAAATTCGGATTAATCTTAATCCAAACCGCTTACAATCTTTGGGTATCACCGCCACCCAGGTAAACGACCAAATCCGCGCTTTAAATATTAACTTACCTGGGGGACGGGCAGAAGTCGGTGGTAGCGAACAAAGTATCCGCACTTTAGGGAGTGCCGCCAGTGTGGATATGTTGAAAACCTACGAAATCCTTTTACCACAAGGCGGTTCCGTACCCTTATCCACTTTGGGAACCGTAGAAGATAAATTTGGCGATGTGCGTCAAGCCGCCCGCTTGAATAATCAACCTGTGGTAGCTTTTCAAGTGTTGCGTAGTACTGGCAGCGTTCTGGTGACTGTGGAACAAGGAGTCAAAGCAGCAGTCAAAGAACTGGAAAAAACCCTTCCCGCAGATGTGAAGCTAGATTTAATTTTTACTAGAGCCGATATTGTTCGCCAATCCTACCAAAGCACCATTGATGAATTGATTCAAGCTTCGCTGCTGGCAGTGATCGTTATTTTAGTATTTTTGCGGGACTGGCGAGCAACATTAATTACGGCTGTTGCCTTACCCTTGTCCATAATTCCCACCTTCGCAGTGCAGCAAGCCCTTGGTTACACCCTCAACAACATGACTTTGTTGGCATTAGCGCTGGCGGTGGGCAACTTGGTAGATGATGCCGTTGTGGAAATTGAAAACATGGAACGGCACATGGCTATGGGCAAGTCAGCTTGGGAAGCTGCTTTTGACTCTTCCGACGAAGTAGGGTTAGCGGTAATAGCAAGTTCAGCGACGATTATTGCGGTGTTTCTACCCGTTGCTTTTATGGGTGGGATTCCGGGGCAGTTTTTCCAACCATTTGGTGTTACCGTTGCTGTTTCCACAATTTTCTCAACTCTGGTAGCGCGGATGGTTACGCCAATGATGGGGGCGTATCTTTTACAGGAGGAGGGGAGTGGGGGAACAG
>NZ_CAXTNE010000046.1:25656-36262 GCF_964245445.1 uncultured Nostoc sp. | reverse complement strand
CAGGGGGAGCAAGGGGAGACAGGGGAGATGGAGAATAACTTAAACCAATGCCCAATTCCCTATTCTCTATTCCCTATTTCCAATTCAATTACTGCCTTAACTTGCATATTGGTTAAGGTGGCGGCTTTTTGGCTGGAGGCTTCATCTAGTCGGATATGGACTTCGACTACTCTGTTATCGATATTGTTAGCAGGATCTGTGTTAATGACATTCTGTCGTCGCACTTGTAAGCCCTTGCGATCTACGATTCCCTGCAATTCAATGGAGAGGGAATCACCAAATACTTGCACTTGCTGCCCTGAACGCACTTTGTCGATATCGCTTTCGTAGACTTCGGCTATGACATACATCTGGTTGGTTTGTCCGATATCAGCAATGCCATCATTTGATATTAATTCGCCAGGATGGGTATGGATCTCAAATACCTGTCCATCTTGAGGCGATCGCACTTCGGCCTGTTTTAAATTTACTTTTGCCAGATTCATGGCTGCTATGGCACGATTGACTTCTGCTTGGGCAGCTTTTATATCCACTCCGGGCACTTCGGCGATTTCATCGAGTGTTGCTGTGGCTTCTTTAATCTTTTGCTGGCTAGTTGATTGAGTCCGATTTAACTGTGCTTGTGCTTCTTGCAGGCTTTTTTGAGCGGTTTCCAAATTTAAACGCTTGTTATCTCGTTGGGAGGCAGAAATTGCCCCCTGTTGATATAGCTGCTGATACCGTTCGTCTTCTGCTTGGGCGTTACGCACTTCGGCTTGGAATCGCTCAGTTGTCGCTGCTTGGGCATTAATATCACCTTGGCGTTCTGCTTCTGTGCGAGCGATCGCAGCTTTTTGGGCGGCAATTTCACCGGGTTTAGCACCTGCTTGGGTGCGGTTTAGGTTTGCCTGGGCTACTTTTACTTGTTCTTGTGCCTGTTCTAATTCTGCTTGCAAGCGATCGCGGCTGTTCAAAATCGCAATCACCTGTCCTGCTTTTACCCTATCCCCCTCTTTCACTAACAACTTTTCTACCCGACTGCCTTCGGCAGACACCGCAGCAGAGAGTTTAATTACCTTTCCCTGTGGTTCAATCCGCCCTAAAGCTGTTACCGTTTTTAACTGTGGCAATTGTGTTGCTGGCACTTGTGCCTCTAGATTTGCATGATTTTGCCAGCGTTTTACTATATAAAAACTTATTCCGCCAATCAATAAAGATGCAATTATACCTATAGCAACGGATGGACGCAGAATAGACTTAGGGAACGTTCTGTACCCTAGCTTTGAGTTTCGCACCATAGATTACCTCTTAACTAGTGGCGCAGAGGGAGAGAAAAGAGGAGTAATTCCGATACAAAAGGGTTTGATATCACTCTCCAGTATTAAGAGATTTATGTTTATGACGAATTACTTTAGTTTTTTAAAAGTACTCAGGTATCGTAAACGTTTTCAAAATTGCTGGTTGTAACAGCGCCAACAATTAGAGACAAATTCAGTCATAACAAATATTTTTGTCATGAAAGCCAAATAAATTATAATTCCTAAGAAATATCTTTCAATTTGATATTTTTATAATTTTTAGTGATATATTTTGCTGCGGAAAGTTATTTTTCTGAATTGTCTTTTAAATTGGTTAATCCGTTTGCTACCAATAACCTCAGCACGCGATCGCAACTGGATTGAAAACCTCTTGGCATTTCATAATTGTTAGTGATTTAAATTGCTTAAAATTTAAGCTGATAGAGAATATTTATCAGGTTTTTGGCAATTTTTGAGTTTTGGGTACTAAATTCAACATAGTTCAAAGAGTTGTTAGCAACCGCATCTATGCAAAAAAACCCGCGCAAGCGGGTTATAACAAGAGGCTTAATTGGTTGAAATTTTAGCTTTTTGTTACTTCCAGCTTTTGGGTATTTTAAAGTTTTCTGGTAAGATTGTGGTGCGATCGCCAAGTGCCTGTTCAATCTGTTGTAATTCAAGGTTTTCACATCCGCTCAAGTTTGCTCTAGAGAGGTTAGCTTCTTGGAAGTTAGCATCTTGCAGGTTGGCTGTACTAAGTAACACAGCTTCTAAGTTGGCTCCAGCAAGTTTTGCATTTTGCAAGTTACTACCAATTAGATTTGCATCTTGAAGGTTGCTATCCTCAAAGTTTACTCCTTCTAAGTTGGCATCACAAAGGATTGCTCCTTCTAAGTTTGCACCACAAAGGATTGCTCCTTGTAATTTTGCATCACAAAGGATTGCCCCTTCCAAGTTGGCATCGTAAAGGGTTGCCTTTGAGAGGTTCGCTTTTCTGAGGACTACGCCTTGGAGATTGGCTTCTGGGAGGATTGCTTTTTGCAGGTTGGCTTCATAGAAGATTGATCCACAAAGATAGGTTATTGATAAGTCTGTCTCTGAAAGATTTGCTCGTGTAAAATTGACCCATTGCAAGTTAGCTCCAACGAGAATTGCCCTAGAGAGGTTTGCTTCAGTTAAGTCTGCATTACTGAGGTCTGTATTGCGTAAATCTAGTTTCTGATTTACCGGATCTTTATGGAAATCGCGTCGTCCAATGACAGTCAAGGCTGTTTGAATATCTGTAGGAAGTTTTGATGAGTGCTGTGACTCGTCCTCATATTTCTGATTTACTGGGGCATTCTCGCGGATAAACGCAGCGAGAATTTCCATAATTGTCCAATGGTCTTTGTGAGAATCTCTGGCAATTCGCTCTAAAGCATAAATTGCGGCAAACCGCGTTTCAATCTTTTCATTTCCCAACTGTTCAATTGCTTTAGAAAAACGTTCTGGAACAATTTCTTCTAAAGTTTCTTGGGTGTTCTTAATGTCAGTTACAATGTTGTTATCCCAAGCTAGTGTCCCAGAAAGGAGTTTGCTTAACACACTCTGATTTTCACTAAAAGAGAGCCTGGAAGTATAGTAAGCATTAATAATTAATGCTAATCCTCCAATGATTATGGCAACAGTCGTTAATGCTTGATTAATATATTCTATTTTTTCTTGATTTGAAAAGCCTGCAATGTTTTCAAAGAATGAAAAAATTAGAGTTAATGTGAAAATAAATATAATTGAGATAAATACTAAGAAAGTCGTGAGTCCATTTGTCTTTATGAGAGACATGTCATAAGTCTTCATATATGACTCCTTACGGAAGTAAATTTAGGTTGATTTTAAGACGATATTCAAGGTTATGATAGAGTACAAACACGTAACTACTTGACAGATCCTTAAATCTACTTCATAGAAATCATCTATAAAATCTTTGATAAGTTATTTTTCAAACAGCCTCTGAACTGCGTTGGATAGCATCTGTGAGAGGTTAAGAAAAAGTACATTTTGTCACTATGCTTGACCCACAAGTTTTATCTCCCTACGTTGTCGCTGACTTATACCGCAGACGATGGAGAATTGAAGAGGCTTTTCACATGGGTGCTTTGCGGGCAACATGAACAGCAGAAAGAAACGAGAGTTGTACGCTATCTCCAAATTTTTCCAGCTTCTGGCGCAATCCTGCAAATAGGAACTCTCTGGCTTGTGGCTCTAGTCTCCCAGAGGTACTTAAAAGCTTGAGGTAGTTATCAATGCTATAGGTGACTTCACACGCAGTTTGCTCGACAACCAACTCTTTAAAACAATAGGAGTCTAAAATGTCTTGTCCAAACCCCCTCAAAATCTCCGCTTGAATCTGTGCACCTTCATATCGAACAAGAGAGGGCGCATAAGCTTGATACACTTCCTTGATCGCTTGGTAAACTTCGTATTTCGGTTCTGGGGTCAGATTCCATAGCAGGATAAGAAAACCGTTATCGCACATTGCCGATGCTGCCTTGGTATATCTAATCTCTCGCGGTATCCAGTGAAAGGCATTGGCTCCTAGAACGGCATTGAACTGTTTTGCTTCTAGTTCCCACTCCTCAAATGAAGTATTGCAAATTGTAACTTTTGGATATTGATCGCAGTTGTGTTCTACCAAATGACAAAAATCCTGGTTTGGCTCAATACACGTCATTGAAAAACCAAATTGAGCAAAAGCCACCGTCGCATTTCCTGGGCCACAACCAACCTCAAGAATCGATGCATCTGAGTCAAGTTGGGCTAAAGCTACAGACCGATCAATTAGTTTATGTGGATAGTGCGGTCTTGCATTATAATAAACATCAGCAACCAGAGAATACCAAGTCCTTCGCTGTTCTAAATCTATAGAAGCTCTGGCATTTATTTCTTGTCTAAAGTCTTGCATAAGCTAGGGCGTGTCAGCTTTGATCGTCCAATTTAATTTTAGAACTAGCAAGGGATCTGTCAAAATCTTTATTAAGGTTATTTGAGTATTTTAACTGATTGACAAAAGGCACTTTATCTTAAAATATCACGAATGTGGTGGATAGTGGTAGAGACATAACATGGTTGTGCCTAAAGCGAAGCTATTCCACGCAATTGAAATGTTTGTATTAGCTATGAAGAATAATTTAAAAATTTTAACATTAATCAGGTTCATCTAATTACTCAGGTTGATCGCAAACACCTAAGTAGATTGGACTAGATTAGAAATCGCCGTGAGCAATTCCTCTGGTGCTACAGGTTTAACGATGTAGTGTTGAAAGCCTGCTTTTAGTGCTTGCTGCTGATTGATTTCGCCTGCATAAGCAGTCAGAGCGATCGCTGGAATCTGTTTTTCGCCTATTTCTGCTTCTAGAGTCCGCACCTGTTTTATCAGCATATAGCCGTTCATCTCTGGCATTCCAATATCGCTAAGTAAGATATCTGGCTTTGACTGTGTTAGCGCTTGTAATGCTTCATCTCCTGATGCTGCTGTGGTGATGATCGCTCCAAACTGTTCCAGCACAAAGCTGAAAAAGTCGCGGGTATCAGCATTGTCATCTACAATCAGAACTTGTAAACCCATGAGGGAAGAGAAGGCAGAAACGGCAGTTGAAGAATCAGCATTCGTGTCATCCTTAATTGTTGCAGCTTCCTTGACCCGTGGTAACCTAACTGTGAAGATAGCTCCTTTGTCCTCGCCAAGACTTTCGGCCCAAATCGTTCCACCGTGCATTTCGACCAAGTGACGAGCGATCGCTAAACCTAACCCTAGCCCACCAAACTTTCTAGTTGTTGTACTGTCAGCCTGACGGAAAGAGTCAAACACATGAGGGAGAAAATCAGGGTGAATGCCCTTACCTGTATCGCTGACGGTAATCTGCACTTGAGCGTCGATGCACTCCAATTGCACATTTACTTTTCCCCCAGTCGCTGTAAATTTGACGGCATTTGATAACAGGTTCCAGAAGATTTGCTGTAAACGGGCTGAATCACCCAAAACTTTCCCCTGCGGATCAAGCGCCATCTCAATCTGAATGGTTTTTGCTTCTGCTGCTAAACGCACTGTTTCCATTGCGGCTTCAATGGTGAATGCCAGATTGACTGGCATCATATTGAGATTGAGTTTGCCTTGCAGGATGCGAGAAACATCCAGCAAATCTTCAATTAGTTCAGCTTGTAACTTGGCATTGCGCTCAATAGTTTGAAGGGCTTTTTGGAGCGATATGTCATCAAATTTACGGCTCTGCAATAGTTTTGCCCAGCCGATAATCGGATTCAGTGGCGATCGCAATTCATGGGAAAGTACCGCCAAAAACTCATCTTTGATTCGGTTAGCAGTCTCTGCTTCCGCCCTGGCTGTTTGCTCAAGTTGTAAAAGGCGATCGCGTTCTAATTCGGTGCGCTTGCGATCGGTGATATCAGTTAGCATAGCGATCGCGCCCAAGAACTCATTTTGTTCATTCAAAATCGCTCTAGCAGAAATCAGTGTCCAAATGTACGAACCATTTTTGCAGCGCAATCGAGCTTCTTTAAGATCACTCCCTTCTTGCTTGTGCCACTCCAGTTTCTCTTCGGCTGCTACGCCATTAACGCGATCGATAAAATAAAACATAGAACGACCAAGCATTTCTTCTGGCGGATAACCCAACATCTCACAGAGCCGTTGATTCACAAACTCTGTTCGTGATTGAGAGTCAATCATCCAGATTCCCTCATAAGAGGTATCAACAATTCGGCGATACTTGGCTTCACTCTTCTGTAACGACTTCTCTGCTTGCTGGCGCTCCTGGCGCTCCTTAGCTTCCCGCAATGCCCGTTGCACTGAGGGAACTAACCGCCCTAATCGTTGCTTTAATACATAATCGGTTGCACCATTCTTCAAGGCTTCGATCGCTAATTCTTCACCCAGCGCGGCAGAAACAAAGATAAAAGGAACCTCTGGAGTGCGATTTCGGGCAATTTCTAAAGCCGAAATTCCATCAAAAGATGGCAAGGCATAATCGGCAAGAATTAAATCGAAAGTCTCTGCTTCCAAAGCAGCCAGGAAATCAGCACCAGTTTCAACTCGTATCAGTTCGCAATTAATTCCCCCTTCAGTTAACATCGCTTCGGTAAGCTCTGCATCTAACAAACTGTCTTCCAAAAGTAAGAAACGGAGTAGATCCATTAGTTCTTCTCCTGTTGACGATGAGGTGCTGGAGGTAGAGCGCCAACAGGGGGCTGATTAATGACTGCCCAAAAGAGTCCCACACCCTTGATAGCATCGGCAAACTCATGATAATCAAGAGGCTTAACGACGTATGCATTAACGCCTAACTCGTAGCATCGAACTAAGTCTGGCTCCTCACGGGAAGAAGTTAGCACTACAACTGGAATCACTCGCATTATAGGGTCAGATTTTAGTTCTGCCAGCACTTCTAATCCATCGATTTTAGGTAGTTTTAAATCGAGCAGCACCACAACCGGATGCCCTTCCATCCGCAACCTAAACAACCCCCGGCGATAGAGATAATCTAGTGCTTCCTCTCCATCACGCAGCACCACCACTTCGTTGGCGAGATGATTTTCTGATAAGGCGGCTAATATTAATTCTGCATCGTTGGCACTGTCTTCAATCAGCAGAATTCGCTTGAGTTCTTTCATTCGCCCTCCTTCTTCGGCAACTTAGGTAGTGAGAAATAGAAGGTGGCTCCATTGTCAACTATAGCTTCTGCCCAGACTCGACCATTATGCCGATGAATAATGCGTTGCACGTTTGCCAATCCAACACCAGTGCCTTCAAATTTTGGGTCGCTATGCAGGCGTTGAAATACTCCGAATAGCTTGTGTACATATTGCATATTAAAGCCTACGCCGTTATCTTGTACAAAAAAGACAACTTCGTTTTCATTGTCAGTACTGCCAACAGTAATTTCTGTTGGGTTTCGAGTCTGGGAATATTTTACGGCATTGTCTATGAGGTTGCGAAGGACGAGCCGCAGCATGGAGGGGTCACCTTGCACTTCTGGCAGTGACTCTATGTGCCAATTTATTGTGCGTCCTGGGGTTTGGATTTGCAAATCGCGTTTTATTTCTTCCACTAGTTGCTCCATATTAATGTTGATGTAGCGCATTTCGGTGCGCCCCATGCGAGAAAATGTGAGCAACTCATCTATTAGTATTCCTGCCTGTTTGCTAGTTTCTGCAATTATTTTTAAATAACGCTGACTTGTTTCATCTAATGTAGTTGTTGAGCTATGCCGCTTCTGAAGCAATTCTATAAATCCGGCGATGTGGCGAAGCGGCGATCGCAAGTCGTGAGAGACTGAATAGGAGAAAGATTCGAGTTCCTTGTTGGCGGCTTCGAGTTGGGCTGTGCGCTCTTGAATCCGTTGCTCTAGCATTTCGTTGAGTTGTTGCAGGGCGGCTTCGGCAACTTTGCGATCGTGAATGTCGCTGGCGATGCCCACCCACTTGATAATCTGTCCGGCTGCATCTCGAAATGGCAAACCCCGCACAATATGCCAACGATGGCTACCATCAGAAACTCGACGAAAGCGAATTTCTGTTTCGTAGTTTGTAGCGTTAGCAACAGCCTCTATCGAAGTTTTCAAAACGCGATCGCGGTCTTCGGGGTGAATGATATGAATCCAGCCATACCCAGCAGTCTGCTCCATTGTCAGTCCACTGTAATCAGACCAGTATTGATTGCAATAAGTAATACCACTATCCCTATCGCCCATCCAAATAGCCTGCGGCGACACTTCTGTTAAAATTCGGTATCGCTCCTCACTATCACGTAGCGCTTCTTCTGCCAACTTGCGATCATGGATATCAACACAGGAGCCGATATAGCCAAGAAACTCCCCTGTTGTTGCAAACCGAGGCACACCAGTATCCAAAAGCCAGCAGTGTTTGCCATCAAAGCGTCTGAGGCGATATTCCATTGTAAATTTTTGTCGGGCATCAAAGGCATTGATGTATGTATCTAAACAACGCTGAAAATCATCAGGATGTACACCTTCAGCCCACCCATTGCCCATCTCTTGCTCCAGAGGTCGTCCGGTAAAATCTAGCCAGAATTTATTAAAGTAGTTACAAAGTGTGTCAGTGCCGGACATCCATACCATTATGGGAGTGGTGTCTGCCATCTGGCGAAAGCGGGCTTCACTTTCACGCAACGCTGCTTCTGCCAAATTGCGTTCGCGTAGCGCAGCTTGCTGTTCGCGCAGCGCAGCTTGCTGTTCGCTGATGTCAGTAATCAACGCCGCATAACCTTCAACTGTTCCCTCTTGATTAAACTGGGGAACGTAGACAGCATGAATATAACGTGTGCCGCCATCTTGATAAGGAACTTGACTTTCAAAAGTGGCCTGCTCTCCGGCCAGTACTTGTTCCACATAAGGACGAACTACTTGATATGCGGATTCACCCAAAACTTCCCAAAGATGCTTTCCATAGATTTCTGCCGCCGAATACCCAAACCACTCTTGATATGCTCGGTTATTGAAACGGTAGCGTTGTTCTGAATCTACAAAGCAAATCAGAACTGGCAACGTATCTGTAATTAAGCGAAGTTCTGTTTCTCGTTGCCGCAGTGTCTCCTCCATTTGCTTGCGGTTGGTGATATCGCGCCAGCAATCTATTGCACCGATAATCTCACCTTGGGAATCCCGAATCGGTACTACATTAGCGATCGCTGTAATCCGAGTTCCATCAGGACGTTCAATGATGCATTCTTCATCGTGGATTATTTCACCGTAGCGCGTAGCACGATATAAAGGCAGTTGCTTTAGGGTGGGGCGTGTTACACCATCAGCCAAAAACACACCGTAAGACTGAACGTAATCGCCAGAAGTCATGCCAACGAGGGATTCACCAGGTCTGCCCAAAAGCTCTTGCGCGAGTTTGCTGTTGGCGATGATTCGGAAATCAGGGGGGCCGCCAGCGATCGTAATTCCCTCTGGGACGTGTTCTAAGAGCATTTGCAGGATGCTTTGGGCAACTTCAGCTTGTTTGCGTTCGCGCAGCGCAGCTTGCTGTTCGCGTAGCGCAGCTTGCCGTTGGCTCAAGTCAAGAACAAAACCAATAATTGTCCTATCTCCCTGCTTGACAAAGCCAATTAAGACGGTAACTTGAGAGCCATCTTTGCAGATGTATTCTTGCTCAAAGGGCTTACAACTCCCAGTAATTCTAAGTTTTTCAATTGCTTGCTCACTCACCTCAATGTATTCGGGTGGAGTAATCTCGCCCCAGCGAATTCTACCAGAGCGCAAATCCTCACGTGTATAATTGAGCATTTGTAGAAAGGCATCATTGGCTTCAATGATTAAGCCGTTGAGATCAGCGACAATTACCCCGATAATATTGGACTCTGTTAAGTGACCAAACCTTACCTCGCTTTCGCGTAGGGACTTCAGACTTGTCTCAGCTTTCTGTTGGGCTGTGCGGCGTGATTCGTTCAGCCAACTGATTAACACTGCTGCCAATATGAACACAACCAGAGGTATTAATCTATTTAGATTTGTAATGTTATGCGGATCGAACAGCTTAAAAAAGAAGTAGTTAATTGCCAAAGTAGACAAAACGGTAGCAAGTAACCCCGGCCCCAAGCCACCGTACCAGGCACTCAGCATCACCGCAACGTAAAATAGTGCCGCAGGCGTTGGTGTGAGATATGGGTTGAGCAGTAAAGTTACCCCCAGTGCTAAGGCAACGGATAGCAAAGCAATACCATAATGCAGCAGTTGCTCTCTACTGCCAGCAAAAGTTTTTTTAGATTCCGATGCCCTCACTTTATGAGCCATAACCCTACTCTGCTTCTGGAAAATACTGGTTTAGCAGGCTTTTGCCGGGTTGACTCTATCTGCTGTAACATTTCTTTTATTACTTTTAGTGCTATCCGTGAAGGCACTGTATACCTTTTTCTCAACGATTGACTGTTTTGAATGAAACTCTTAATTTAGCAGCAAACTATTTCTGAGAATTTCTGAGAAAAATTGAGTTGTTACCGAAGCTCCCGAATTAAATCTAAAATCTCCAACGGCTTTCTGACAGACATCTCCTTTTTTTATCCTCATAGCAATGACTAGGATAGGACAGGTGTCTTATTGTTTCTCTCCTGCTTAGGGAATATTTCTCAGGTCATACTAGTAAGTTTGGTTTTGCTGTCACTCTAGCTAATGTTCTATCTTAAAAAAGCTCACGTTTGAGGTTCAAAGGCTCAACATTGGAGTTAAAAGACTCAACGTTGGAGTTAAAAGGCTCAACGTTGGAGTTAAAAGGCTCAACGTTCGAGTTAAAAGGCTCAACGTTGGAGTTAAAAGGCT
>NZ_CAXTNE010000046.1:0-25556 GCF_964245445.1 uncultured Nostoc sp. | reverse complement strand
GAGTTAAAAGGCTCAACGTTCGAGTTAAAAGGCTCAACGTTGGAGTTAAAAGGCTCAACGTTCGAGTTAAAAGACTCAACATTCGAGTTCAAAGGCTCAACGTTGAGGTTCAAAGGGTGAAACTTAAGCTTTCCAATGTTTGGGTGGTTGAAGATTTTCCGGTAAGATTGTTGTGCGATCGCCAATTGCCTCTTCAATCTGCTCTTGTCGTAGATTTTCGGCACCCTGAAGGATTGCGTTTTTGAGAGCAGCACGAATGAATTTTGTATCTTGGAGATTTGCTCCAGCAAAGGTTGCTCCTTCTAAGCTAGTTGCTGATAGTTCTGCTTTGTAGAGGTTTGCGTGCAAGAAAATTGCCCCTTGTAACTTGGCTTGCATCAAGTTTGCCTCTTGTAACTTGGCTCCTCTGAGGTCTGCCATTGTCATATTAGTTTCTATAAAGATTGCCTCTTGTAATTCTGCTTTATCTAAAAACACATTTTCCAGATTGGCTCCTCTGAATAATGCTTTTTTAAGATTGGCTTCCGTGAGGTCTGCTCCCCTGATATCGATATTACGTAAATCCAGTCTCTTATTTTCCAGGTCATTCTCAGACTTGCGCCGTCCAATAACGATAAGGGCTGCTTGAATATCCGTCTTGAGTTTTGGTTTTTGCTCTATCTCCTCTGACTTGATTAACAGTTTTGCCTTCTCTGCTTTTTTCTTGTCTTTTTTCACAGGCGCATTCTCTCGCACAAAAGCTGTGAGGACTTCCATGATTGTCCAGTGATCATCTTTGGAATCTTTGGCGATTCGCTCTAAAGTATAAATTGCACCTAATCGCACTTCAATCTTTTCATTTCCAAGCTGTTCAATAGCCTTGGCAAAGCGTTCTGTGATTTGCTTGTCTTGTGCAGCTTGGGCATTTTGGAGCGCAGCCTTAGCAGTCTTATTTGCAGCTTCAGCACTTTTATCCATAGCTTCCCAACGCTTCGCAGCATAGTAAGCATTGATAAACACTGCAATTACACCGAAAATTGTCGCAGTAGTTTTTAACGCTTCCGTTTCATTTTTTAGTCGTTCATCTAATGGGGATATATCCCAGACAAAGTGAGCGACCATAACAGATGAAATAATAAATAGTGCAAATACAAAAAATGAAATTAGAAGTATAAACGAATTTCTGGGTGTGTCTGTCTTATTATCAGACATAAATTATGTTTCTTCCTCATCTCCCAAATATTTCCGGAGACTTTTGGTAAAAGCTATAGCATTAAGTGAAACTGGTAGAATGCGCCCAAATAACTAATGATGCTGTGATAACTCAACTTGATTGTCGCCAATCTGTCGGTGCTTCTATATAATCAGGTAGACGAGTAGTGCGATCGCCAAGTGCTTTTTCAATCTGGTGCAACTCTAAGTTTTTCGCCCCTGTTAAAATTGTCCCTTCCAGTTTGACATCACTCAGGTCAGCTTCTGAAAAGTTAGCTCCCATCAGGTTTGCCTGAGTCAGGTTAGCTTGATAAAAAGTCGCCCTATACAGGTTGGCTCCGATGAGGTTTGCTTGAAAAAGGTCAACTTCCGTTAAACTGGCTTCTGAAAGGTTGGCAAAATAGACTTCTGTTTGGTGAAGTTTGGCTGCATTCAAGTTAGCCCTAGAAAGGTTGGCTCCATTCAAGTTAGCCCCTGAGAGGTTAGCACCAATCAAACCCGTCATGTACAGATTGGATTTACCCAATTTTGCTCCTTGCAAGTTAGCTAAAAATAACTTTGCCCCTGAGAGGTCGGCCATTTTTAAGGTCGCTTGTTGTAAGTTAGCTTTATACAGGTTTGCTCCTTGCAGATTAGCTACACGCAGACTTGCTCCAGAGAGGTTGGCTGAACGCATGTTTGCCCCACTGAGATTAGCGCGGTTGAGATTAGCCCAACAGAGGTTTGCTCCACAAAGGCTAGCTTTTAGTAATTTGGTTTCATAGAAATTAGACCTCACGAGTTTAGCGCCGTTTAGGTCAGCCTCACTCAAGTTTGCTCCACGTAGGTCAGCGCCACTTAGGTCAGAGCCACGTAAGTCTGCTTGTTGCAGATTAACTCCTAGCAGGTCTGCCCTTCTAATGTCGATATTACGTAAATCAAGTTTTTGATCTTTTGGGTCTTCGAGTAAATTACGTCTGCCGATGACAGTTAAAGCTGCTTGAATATCAGTGCGGATTTTTGGAAATTCTTCATGAAGGTTTTGCTCCAACTGCTGTATCGGAGGCGACCCACCTCTACGCCTACCTGAGTAAGCTGCTTCTTGATATTCCGGGTTTTGTTGCTCTACCTTTACCTGCTGGATAGGTGTATTCTCTCGCACAAAGGCAGTAAGAATTTCCATAATTGTCCAGTGTTCTTTGGAAAAATCCTGAGCAACTCTTTCTAATGCATAAATTGCGCCTGTCCGGGTTTCAACTTTTTCATGACCAAGCTGGGCAATTGCCCCCATAAAGCGCTCTGAAATTAATCTGTCTTGATTAACTTTTGCATTTTGAATGCCAATTTCCAGGTTTTTCTCAGCTGCGATCGCATTTTGCTGCATCGCTTGGGCACGCTTTGCTGAATAATAAGTATTAAACATAACTGCCGATGCCAGAAAAACTATTGCAATAGTTGTTACTGCTTGGTTTCTATACTGAATTTTTTCCTGAATTGACAATTCTTTAATACTGGATAAAACAAAAAAAATTACAGTCAATGAGAAGCCAAATATAACTGTTATAGTTATCAACCAATTCAGAAGAGCGTCTGTCTTTTTAGAAGACATGGTAACGATTTTCCTTACAACCTAGAATTATTACTTAGATGTTGAGGAAAAATAGTATAGCATTTAGCAGAAAATTATAATAGGTGTCAAGACACTCAATTAACTAGTTAATGACATGGAATATACTATATCGTACATACTATTTCAAATGGCGCAAGAAGCTCAGAATACAATTATGCGTGACTTTTAAGAACCGTTGCTACCCTGGCTTAACGCTAAGAGCGGAGCTTGCTTTCCCGTAGGGAAGTCGGCACCCCAAGGGCGCACTGGCTCCTTTTGACTTCCGCCTTGCGATACGAGTGTTTTATTCAGAGAATTTAGCTTCTCTAAGGTTTGCCCCATCGAGTATGGCATTATTGAGAACTGCCCCATTCAGCCCAGCTAGATATAAGCTTGCACAATGGAGGTTAGCCCCTTCGAGGTTAGCTCCTTTTAAACGAGCTGCACTGAGGATTGCTCCTTCTAGGTTAGCTAAATATAAGTTAGTACCTTCTAGGTTAGCTGCACTGAGAATTGCTCCCGCGAGATTAGCTTCTGTGAGGTTAGCTCCAGCAAGATTAGTTTGATAAAGATTTGTCTGTTCTAGGTTCGCCCTATTTAAATTTGCTCCTCTTATGTCCGTGTGACTCAAATCAAGTTGCTCATTCTCTGGGTCTTTATTTACATCTCTTCTAGCGATAACGGTAAGGGCTGCTTGAATATCTACACGAAGTTTTGTTGACAGGTTGCTCGTTAATTTTTCTTGGGGCATATAAGGAGCATTTTCTCGTATAAAAGTAGTAAGAATGCCCATAATTATCCAGTGGTACTGTGCATGATTTTGGGCAATTTGCTCTAAATCGTTAATTACAGCGAGACTGCTTTCTATTGTCTTATTCTCTAGTTCTTCTATTGCTATTCTTAAACTTTCTTTTGACGAATGATGCTGAGTTTGGTTAACTTTTCCATAAAAATCATGTATCCTCAGACATATTTTCGATAGCTGTCCGTTATTTGTCGGCAAAATATTTTTTATGCTCTGAAAAGCATTAATAATTACTGTCAACATTACTAAGTGATAAAATGAGGTTTCAAAAATTACTTGTACTCACTATTCTTCATTCTTCACTATCAATTAACCCGATCATGATAATTTTAATTGATGCCTATGATAAAGCATCCATAAAGAATTTATGAAAACCAATAATTATAAAGGATAGCCTTCTTTTACTAGATACGCTAGGCAACAAAAAAATCTTACAACTCAAATAGTATTGTTATTAACTACTTCAATGCAGCAAAAATTACAGCCTATAGTTAAAGACTTAGTGCTGATTGGTGGCGGTCACAGCCATGCAATTGCCCTGAAAATGTTTGGGAGAAAGCCTTTACCTGGTGTCCGTTTGACGTTGATTACCGCAGCCAAAAATACAGCTTACTCTGGAATGTTACCAGGACATATTGCCGGATTTTATAGCCACGATGAATGTCATATTGACTTGCGACCTTTAGCTAAGTTTGCTCAAGCACATCTGTATATTGACAGAGTAGTTGCCCTAGATTTGGAAAATCACAAAGTTCTTTGTGCTAACGGACTTGTGGTAGATTTTGATGTGCTGTCTATTGATATTGGCAGCACTCCAGCCACAGTGTCTGTATCAGGTGCAGCAGAATATGCGATCGCAGCTAAACCAGTATCGCAGCTATTGGAACATTGGTATGAAGTAATTGAAGCTGTAGGTAAAAATCCTCAAGAACCAATTAGCATTGCGATCGTGGGTGGTGGCGCTGGCGGTGTAGAATTGGCGCTGTCGATGCAATCTCATTTACATCGCATTTTACGTCAAACTCAACAACCAATTCAAAATCTTGAAGTTCATTTATTCCAGCGTGGCACGGAACTGATGCCCAATTACCATTCATCAGTGCGCCATCAAATTCAGCAAATTTTAACCGCGCGAGATATTAAGCTACATCTTGGGGAAACTGTGTGTAAAGTTGCACCTACACCATACAGGGAAACTAAAGAAATATTTGAGATTAAATGCGAATCTGGCTTGATAGTGGAGTGTAATAAAATTTTCTGGGTAACACAAGCATCCGCACCCGAATGGTTAAAAAGCGCTGGACTAGCAACTGATGAGCAAGGTTTTATTTTGGTAAAAGATACGTTGCAATCTCAAACGCACCCGCAAGTATTTGCTGCTGGTGATATTGCCACAATGGTAAATCATCCGCGTCCGAAAGCTGGGGTATTTGCTGTTAGGCAAGGTAAACCTTTATTTAAGAATTTGCAGCGAATTTTATTAGGTAAGCCGCTCAAACCCTATAGACCACAAAAACAATATTTGAGTTTAATTGGTACAGGAGACGAACGAGCAATCGCAACCAGAGGCGCTTTTACTTTACCACCTCACAAACTATTGTGGCATTACAAAAATTGGATTGACTGCCGTTTCATGGAACGCTTTCGTAACCTTCCAAGTAGCAAGAGTAAAGTGTGTTAGCGCAGTGTACCTGAGTAAAAAAAGGTCTTACTACGCAAAAACGCCCCTCTCCGAGTCGGAGAGGGACAGACTTTAACGACAGTTGAAGGCAGGGAGAGGTTTTTCAAACTCGGTATTTCAGCAAGTAGGCACAGCTACTTTCGCATGTTTGTTAACGTAGTCCACAAATAATTGCTTCAGCCGGGGACTAACACCAGCGTGTTCAAAGAATCCAAAACCCAAATTCTTAGCTTTTGCCAAAGTTTCTTCTGGCGTTAATCCTTCCTGGATAGCAATACTTAAGAGCGCAATTCCAGTTGATCGCATCCCGGCTGCACAATGTACCACTGCTGGTTTAGGAATTTCTTCGAGTGTCGTGAGGATTTTGGTAATAGCCTCTTCATTTAAATTTTTTAAATCCACCTTGAGTGGAACATTTGTATAATGCAGCCCCAATGCTTCCGCTACTTTTTGCTCATCCTTAGAAAATCCTAGCTCATCTGGCGATCGCAGATTTAGAACGGACTTAAAACCTTCTTGGATAGCTTGCTCAAGCTGTTTTGGTATAACTTGTCCTGTTGTTGTCAAGTTTTCGTTAATCTGTATGGCGTTGATCACATTCACTCCTTTTCAATTTCTAATAGCTTCCAGCTTGGTAAATAGTCGAATCAGCAAGCTTTAAGAAGATATTCAAATAAGCACCGCAAAATTAGCCAAATATCAAAAGATATTGCTTGATTACTTCAAAATACAGATTTTGAAGCTGGTTATTTTATTGCTTTATCCATAATATACGGTTTATCGATAGGGTTAATGGTGTTTAGAACTTATTATAGGTTTTGCGTATAAAATTACCGTAGCTTATAGTTTAGGAGTTGTCATCGATCGAATTACAGGGTGCAGTCAGTGGTTATCCCCAAACTTCCCGTGCGGCTGTACTTGCTTGCGTTATAGATGCGAACCAAAATTTTCAGGATGATCAGACGATAGATTGTCCAGCGAGTTGTGACTTAATTGCAAACTGCTAAGATCAGTAAAGAATTTGGCTAGTTGATGTGTTGTGATGTCTACGACGGTCACGTAGCTCTGTCCTACTTCTTGCCTACGGCACGCTCCGCGAACGGAGAAGCAAGCTACGCGCAGCGTCTAGTAGAGAAGTGCGGGCTATTCGGCGTCGCAACTAAAATTTCTCATAATATACTAAAAAGTAAAACAGGCATGTAATCTGAATACCAGCCCTGAACCTATGAACGCTAACGAAATATCTCTTCGGCCTGCCCAAGAAACAGATGCGTGGGTGCTGAGTGCAATTCATATTGCTGCCATCAAAGCTCTACCTGCAACTTTCTACACCCGAAAAGAACTTTTAGCTTGGCGTAATAACCGTGACAAACCTGATGGTTCAAATATCTTGAAGAGTATGAAAGTGGAAACTTTCTGGGTTGCGATCGAGGGAGATGTTGTTATCGGTTTTGCTAGTTTTATTGTTGACGAACTCATCGGACTATATGTTCATCCTAAATATCAAGGTAAAGGAATCGGGCGTGCTTTAGTTCAACATTTTTGCGATGAAGCAACTGAGCAAGGTGTAGATAAGGTAATTACAACTGCTAGTCTTTATGCTGAAGGGTTTTATTTACGACTGGGATTTACTGCCATCCAAAGATCACCTCATTATTTAAGAAGTGGAGTAGTTGTCCCTGTTACTAAAATGAGTAAAACATTAGCTACCGCACCGAAATAAATTTGAGAGGGGCGTCACTGTAATAACCGGGGAAATTGTACGCTAAGGCTGAAACTAATATGGGGGTAAGCTTTTCAATAAGTGCTTTATACCATTAGATTGGGGAAAAAACTCTGGTTATGCTGCTAGTTTTGATCTAGTTTTAACGAAAAATAGTCGTTTCCGGCACTTGAAATTTTCTTAGCGTACAAAAAACCTTTTTTGGCACGGTGATACCTAATTTTAGGAAAGGCAGGCTGCTAGATTAAACAAAACTGAAATTGCTACTATTTAAATTTAAATTTGTAACGCCTTCCACAAATCCAATCAATTCGTTAACATTGTCTTTGAGAAAGATAGCCGTGCCAGCATTATAGCCTATTGTAAAAGTATTATTCAGGAGATAATCATTGGACGCACCCTTTAACTGGATAGTATCTACCTTCTCGAAATCCTTAATTAGGGCATAGTCACCCAGACCTTGGGTATTAGGATTACCATTATCATAGTAAACTTGATCGATACTTCCCAATACAAAGGTATCGCTACCATTACCGCCATTTAAGATATCTATCTCACTGTGTCCCGGATTGACAAAAGTGGGATTGACCCCGATGAGAATGTCACGATTCTTGCCGCCATTGAGAATGTCATTGCCTGCTAGACCTATGAGTATATCCTTGCCATTTCTCCCGTTGAGTTGATCATTACCAGGACTGCCAATAAGAGAATCGTTGCCATCTCTGCCGTTAATAGTTTTTTCTACTAGATTAATCGGATATTTTAAAGTGTATGTTACCTTCCCCTCATTAACTCCGACTCCGCTCCCAACGTTCCCATATCTAAATTCGGATTGACTTTCCAAGAAAATTGATAAACCAAATTCAATGCCTACTGGGTTTTCCGTAATCAAAGCTAAACTATCTAAACCCCATTCGGGGAAAACATTACCTACCCAGAAAGCTTCTTTTGGCTTAACATCACCGAAATTATTAGTCACATCATCTAAACCATATGTGAATCCATTAAAACTAAATTCAAAATCTGTTAAGATGAACTCCTCAGAACCATATCCAAATCCTACAGGTTCAGATTCATCGTCGTAACTGAAAAAACCTGTAAATGTTTCTCCAGTTAATGGCCCTTCCAAGTTATTGACGGTAAAATCATAGGGGATAGTTGCCATTGTACTTCCTTAGATATTTGAGTTTTGAATTGATAAATCAGTAGTGAAATCGAGAATTTACTTCTTCTGTTGCAAAGAAAATTTACCAGTAAGCTGCACATTGACTTCAAAGCGATCAGATAGCTGGCGTCGGCTTAATGCAGAAGAGATGGCTTTTTGTGCTAAAAGTATTTGCTCGATTTGCTTATGATGAGACAAGCTATTGTTGTGGGTACGATAATAATAAAGTGGATGTTTAATTTGCTTTACTTGCGTGACTTCAGAAAGCCGCAAACAAAGATCATAATCTTCTACAGATTCAAATGACTGATCAATACCGCCCACTTGGTCATAAACTACGCGACGGATTAATCGAAAATGGAAGATCATAAAGTCAACCAATAATCGGTCTTTAGAGTATGGAATTTGGCAACGTTTTCCTTCTCCTTTAATCCTGCCTTCTTCATCGATAACAGTGTAGTTGGTGTATACAAGACCTACTTCTGGATATGTATCGAGGACAGCAGCAGTTTCCTCAAGAGCTGTTGGTGCTATGAAGTCATCACTATCCACCTGTCCAATGTAAGCTCCAGTAGTCGCAGCAAATGCCGCTTTTAAGGCGCACCCCTGTCCTAAATGTTCCCCTAATAATACTCGGACTCGTTGATCTTTGGCGGCATAACTATGAGCAATTTCTACAGAGTGGTCTGTAGAACCATCATCCCAAATCAGTAGCTCAAAGTCTCTCCTAGTTTGTCTTAAAATACTTTCAATTGCTTTACTAAGGTAACGCTCCCGGTTATAGACAGTCATAACAATGGAAATTGCTAGTGTCATAAGCTAGACCAAAAAGTTGTTAGCTATAAAAGTTTTGGGCTGAGTGGGTACGCATTAAAAAAATGAATGATGAAATCAGATTATAACACTTACACCTTACTAAAGTATTTGATTTTAGGAACTCCAAACCTCATAGTAATTATCTCTAAACAACGGTAAAACTACTAAATTTGAGTTGAGGTCATTTAAGAAGTTATAAATTCATATTGCGAAATTTAGCTTAGAACACAAAAAGTCGAGTAACCAGATCAACAGGGACTGTTTTATAGAAGTCACAGACAATAAATCCCATTGGTAACAAAGACTAAAATGCGAATAAGCAAGCGAATCGCGAGTGATTCTGTATAAAGTTGTAATATCTAGGACTGATCAAGTTTTGAACTTCTGACCCTCACCTCCAAAGCAGTTAGAGACACAAAAATTGAGCATTGCAGATTTTAAAAAGCGATGAAATTTTAGAGCGCAAAGGTGAGACAGGCTACCATCAAGTGATTCAACGGCTAGCATAGGCGTGACCGTGCCAAACCGCGGAAATTGTACGCTAAGACTGAAACTTAGATGGGGTAAGCTTTTTAAGAAGTGCTTTCTACCATTAGATTGGTGAAAGAACTTCAATGACTTATCAGGGGTAGCTAGGAAATTTATGCAGCTATCTGGAAAATATTTACATTTTTAATCACCTGTTTTTTAAAAATCGTGGTATTAAGATTATTTTTACCCAAGTTGCGACAGCTTTTTCCACATAACATATTATGGAAGTAAGTACTTGCTAGCATAAATGAATAAAACCATCCGGTCATCAGCTCTCACCCGTACACGTTTGATAGAAGCCGCCTCGCAGGTATTTGCTAGTTTAGGTGTTCAAGGAGCAACTACCCGTGAAATAGCTCGTGTTGCTGGTGTGAATGAGGTAACTTTATTTCGCCACTTTGCTAGCAAAGAACAACTTTTGGGAGCAGTCATCAAAAACGCTTTGGCACTCCAGACAGAAGCCCTTGCACACCCCCAAGCGTGGACGCAGGATTTAAAAATTGATTTAATACAGTATGCCCATCTTTACAATACTATGCTAGAGGCACAGGAAGACTTAATTCGTACCTTCATTGGAGAAGCCAAACGTCATCCTGAGGCAGCAAAACAAGTGATTCAAGAAGCTGCCAAGCCCCTAGGGGAAAAACTGGTAGCTTACCTGCAATCGAGTCAGAGACTAGGCACTGTTAGAGCAGACCTTGATCTATTCCCAGCAGTTGATATGTTTAAAGGAATGCTATTAGCTGGAATGCTATGCCGTAGTGCAAATTTCAATCAAGCCAGCTATAGCTGTGAGGATTATATCGAAACCTGCGTAGATATTTTTGTGGGCGGTATCATTGCCACTCCGTTTTCAGTTGTTAATACGGCTGTAAGCAATGATTTTTGAAGGTAAGTTATTTCTGCGTAACTCCTAACCAAAACGACTCAAGAGGCAACAGCTTTAGCGCTCATTAGCTACTGAATACAATTTATGTTCAATCGATATTAATAGTAATTAAAATTCATCAATCTGTTTACAAAAATAAATATATATGAAAATATTAAAAGGTAAAGTTGTCAGTGGTTTGGGAAACTTTTCTTATTGGATTGAGAAACTCCAAGAATATTACTTGAGAAAAACGGGAATGAAATTCTTCCCTGGAACTTTAAATATTCAGCTAGAACAACCTTACGATCTCCCGAAAAATGTAATTCGTCTGGAAAAGGAAGAATATGGAGGGACTGTTTCTGTTAGCATTGTTCCCTGTCAGATATTTGGCAGAGATGCTTTTATCTTAAGAACAGACAAAAATAACACCGAGAGTGGAGATCATCCAAAAACAATTATTGAGATAGCTTGCGACGTTAAACTTCGGGAGCTATATAACCTGAAAGATAATGATTTAATTGAAGTTGAGATTCACGATGTCAGATTTATCTGAATTAAACAATCTGCTTGCAGATGAAGCGTCAATCCATTACGCGAGTGGTAGGGAGCAAAAGCGGTTATCAAAAGGTGCAGGTTTGCTGGAATTGGCTCGAAGCCAAGAACTTATAAGCCGCTATCTACCACCTCCACCCGCAGTGATTTTCGATGTTGGTGGTGGCGCTGGCGTCTATTCTTTTTGGCTTGCTCAACAGGGCTATGAAGTCCATCTCATTGATGCGGTTCCTTTGCACATAGAGCAAGCCCGACATTTGTCTCAAGCTCAACCAGAATATCCTTTAGCTAGTTTGGCAGTTGGAGATGCTCGGCAACTGAATCGAACGGATAATACTGTTGATGCTGTTCTCTTACTTGGGCCTTTGTATCATCTGACTGAGCGCACAGATCGGATTATTGCTTTGCGTGAAGCTTATCGCATCTTAAAAACTGGAGGTTTCGCTTTCGCGGTGGGAGTTTCTCGCTTTGCTTCAACCTTAGATGGATTATTTCAAGGACATTTAGATGATCCAGAGTTTGTAGAGATTGTTAAACAGGATTTAATTGATGGTCAACACCGCAACCCAAACAACCATCCTAAATACTTTACAAAAACCTTTTTTCATCATCCAGAAGAACTCAGAGCAGAGGTTGAAGAAGCGGGCTTACATTCTGAAAAGATTTTAGCGATTGAAGGGCCAGGCTGGTTATTACAAAACTTTCAGGAACACTGGAATGAGCTAGGTCGCCGCGATCGCCTTTTAGAAGCGATTCGTTGGTTAGAAACCGAACCCTCTATATTGGGAATGAGCGCTCACATCATGGCTGTTGCTCGTAAATAGGCGATAAAGTAGAGCGATCGCCACTAACTAAAAGCGCTTGTTGTTTTGCCAACACTTGTTTGCGTAACAAGAGTAATTGTCTATCTTTAATGCCTTCTGCCATCAATCCCTCAACAGTTTTCATCAGATAATCAGCGCAAGATCCCAATTTTCCAGATGCGGTGGCAATACTATTTACAGTAGTTGTTAATGGTATCTGATGAGCGTACCTGGGATGTTGGCGATTGGCAACAAAGGCGATCGCTTGGAATTCTTGCGTACCATCAAACACTTTTACCCAACGAGCAACGTAGACACCACCCAACATCTCCCGCCGCCAAATCAGCAGTAATTCGGATGGGACATCAGCAGCTGCAATTCGATAAATAACGCCACGACAACTACCGCCTCGATCAAGTCCTAAGAGTAATCCCGGATTTTCTGGAGTACCACGAGCGAGGATCATCCATGTACAGAAGCACCGATGCCAACCATAAATGATCCCAGCACGGCGCTCGACGTATGTCATTAAGGGATTCCAAATCAGCGAACCATAGGCAAATATCCAGATATCAGAATTTGGCGGTTGCTGTTGTAGTGTTTCATGGAGCGATCGCTGTAACTCATCTTCGCTCACAGTTGTTAGCTTGATTCCAGCGTGTGATGCTTCTAAGAGTCTCGTCTGTTCATTTCCAGCTTCGAGGTCGCTACGACTCAGTGACATAATTTAGATTATTTCCTTTTATGTAAATTTTCAGTAATTTCACTATAACTTTAAGATAAATTAATTAATATAGAACTCCCTTTCCCGTAGGATTTACGATAAGCCTAACTATAGGCAGCAGTATCTTGATGATGCCAATCTACGAAATAAGGAGTAAGCTTTGTGGCATTTGCGACAAACCAATTATTAAAGTTCTCAATCAAATATTTACCAGCAATTGCCACCAAACTAGCAATTACAACTTTAATAGCAGTTTTCCCACTACCAGTTAAAGCAGTTACATTAGTAACTAGTCGTGCTGCTTTCGGAGGCAATGACGGAATTGATTGGTCAAGTTTGGGTAAAGTATTCAATCCCTTTGCTCCCGATCCTTCGGCATTTTTGCCTAACTCTTTTTCAGCAGTATCCGAAGGCGGTTTATCTCTGGGTGTAAATATACCTCAAGTTGGCGATGCTGGTATTAGCCCAGCTTTTGTTTTTCAAACCTCTTTTATACCCAAAAGCATTCCGACCAACTTCACTAATGGTGATTTTCTTCTCTTCACAGGCTTTAACCCAAGAAGTGGTTTTCCTGCAATTGGCAACCCGGGCCCTTTAACCATTAGCTTTGATCAGCCTGTTTTCGGTGCTGGTACTCAAATAGCTGTAGACGATATTCTAAAATTCAACACGTTTGTTTCAGCTTTTGATCGTGCCAATAACCTATTGGGTACTTTCTCAGTACCGGGGACTTCTTCAGTCACATTAGATAATTCGGCATTGTTCCTTGGGATTCGCAGTGAAACTGCTAACATCTCACGACTCGTTTTCAGCACTTCTGAGTTAAATAGGGCTTTTGCCATCAACAGGGTGAGCATTATTGCTGTTCCTGAACCAACTTATACCCTGGCTATATTAGCTTTCGGTGTTTCAGGCGCAATTTTAAGAGTACGCCAACGCAGGTAAGAATTATGCTTGTTTAATGTTCTTGTCCCGTTGGTCGGATGAGAATTTCGTTGACATTAACGCGCGGTGGTTGGGTAACGGCGTAAACGATCGCAGCAGCAATGTCTTCGCTTTGCAGAGGCGTAATTGCCTTGCGTCGTTCTTCGATCCGTTGTTTGGCAACAGGATCAGTTATTTGGTTGTCAATTTCCGTATCCACCAAACCTGGTTCAATAATGGTGACACGGATATTGTCCTTGTGGACTTCTTGGCGCAATGCTTCTGAGAGGGCATTGACACCCCATTTGGTAGCATTATAAACACCGACGCCCGCCCGCGCTGTCCGGCCAGCCACTGAGGAGATATTGACTATATGCCCCGATTTTTGTGCTTTCAAAAGAGGCAAAACAGCATGAGTAGCATATAGCAGTCCTAATACGTTGAGGTCAAATGATCGCCGCCAGTCTGAGCTATTTCCTGCTTCAATGGTTCCTAGTAAGGCAATCCCTGCATTATTTACAAGAATATCAACCCTTCCCAATTCTGCATTTGCCTTTGCCACCAAGTTATTTACCTGGCTTTCGTCAGTCACATCAGTAACAATGGGCAATGCCTTGCCACCACTAGCTTCGATACGTTCTGTCAACGCCTGAATGCGATCGCCACGCCTAGCAGCCAGCACTACTGTTGCTCCAACTGAAGCCAAGGCGATCGCAGTTGCTTCTCCAATTCCGGCTGAAGCCCCAGTGATAATTGCTACTTTTCCCTCTAATTTCTCTGTCATACGATTATCTAACTCCTTAGTAATTAATAATTGAATATTGGGCATTGGGCATTAATTATTCTCCCCTGCTCCCCCTGCCCCCTGCCTCTTACTGATTCTCAAAACGGATGCAACTGCTGCTCCACAAAGTATTAGGGCTGCGAAGCGAAAAGTTCCTTGGAACCCCGCAACGATCGCTTCACGAGGGGCAACAGAGACATCTGCACCCGCAGACATGCTAGCAATTAACGTTCCAAATACTGCTCCGATTACAGAAACTCCTACTGTGTTACCTGAAGTACGTGACAAAGACAGTAGCCCAGAAGCAATTCCTAGCCGCTCTCTCGGGACTGATCCCATTACAGTGCTATTGTTGGGCGATTGGAATAAACCCAGCCCAATACCGTAAATAAAATAGCGCGACACATAGCCTAGCTCAGTAATTTGAGCATCAAAAGTGCTAATGCCCAGACAGCCGCCAATCATCAACCCCAGCCCAATAGAACTAATCATTCGAGCGCCAAAGCGGTCTGAAAGTATTCCAGCTAGTGGGGCAATTAACCCACTAAGCAGAGGCGATACAGCTAGTAGCAGTCCCACTTTTACCGTTGGATACTGCTTGACGCGCTCTAGAAAGAAAGGGAGGATGAGTAGCGAACCGCCAATAACAATGAATGCTAGCCAGCCACTTAGCAAACCCATACTCAACTGGAGATTGCGAAACAGGTGTAACTCTAGTAGCGGCTGCTTTACCATCGCTTCAACCACCAAAAAAATTGTAAAACTGACGATGGCGATCGCTAATAATACCAATGCATTAGTACTGCTAAAGCCCTGGCTTTGCCCTAGCGTCATACCCAGCCCAAAACTACCCAAAGTCAATAAAGCCAATATCGCTCCCAAAAAATCAAATTTCTGTTTGTCCTGGATGCGTACAGAAGGCGGCACTACGCGAGCTATTAAGAAACTAGTTATGATCCCCAAGGGTACATTGATGAAGAATATACTATGCCAGCCTGACAAACTCAGGAGCAGTCCGCCAGCAGAAGGGCCAAAAGCAATTCCCAGTGACACTACGCTACCGATAACGCCAACAGCCCGACCTCGTTCGGAGGAGGGAAAAATTTCTGTGATAATTGCTAAACCAAGCCCAGAAATGAACACAGCACCTAATCCTTGAAGTGCCCGAAAGCCGATCAACCAGCCAATACCAGGTGCAAAACCACACAACAGCGAACTGAAAGTGAACAGAACAAGTCCCGCCTGATATAAGGACTTCTTACCCCACATATCCCCCAGGCGCGTTGCCCCTAAAACTAAACCGGAACTGATCAACTGGTAACTCAATACAGCCCATTGGGTCGTAGGAAAACTGGTATCAAAGGCTTGTACCAATGTGGGCAAAGCAACATTGATGATGCCCACATCTAGGGTGGACATGAACACTCCAAGTCCGATACCGAGCAAGGCCCAATTTTTTTGAGAGCCTGATAAAGGCAGAGGTTGTGCTTGCAATTGTGCCAACGTTTAGCCTCCGGCTTTAACTTTACGGTTGTGAATAGTTTGCATACGTATATTTATAGTAGAGTGCTATTCTCACTACTTGTTCACAGCGATCGCAGCAGGTGCTTCGTTGATCAGAAATGTTCTAGATAAATTGAAAAATTCAGAAGCATTAATTTCTCAGTCGGTAAGACTGGCTTTTCTACTTGTCATATATTTGATAGAGTACCTAGATACTCTTAACTCCAGACTCCTTCAACTATAATACTCAACAAAATACGGTGACTCGATAGAGTTTTTGTACTTATGCTAGTTAGCAAACTATCATAGACAACTCCAAGAAGCAAGCTCTAGAGATTTTCGTATAAGCAATGGCTCAAAAAGCTGCCTTATCTAGATTTGCATTAGCATTTATTGCAGGCTTTGTGTCTGTTTTACTATTTCACCAAGGTGTATTGGCGTTGCTACATGCAGTGAATTTCACGCCTCGCGCGTTTCTGAAGATACTCGCCATTTGTTTAGCAAGTCTCTAAAGTTATTACCCAGACGTTCCTGGCTCAATCCGCGCCCCAAGCTGAAGAACTCGTCCAAGATCATCAGCGTTACGCCAAGTTTCAATTATTTTCCCGTCAACAATCCAATGAATGAAGATAGCCGTGAATGTTTGTTCACGGCCATAACTAGGTATTCCAAAGAAACTTTCCTGAGTGCAGGTATTAGTCGCACGCACTACCACTTTGTCACCTTCAGCAATTACGTCTTTAATTGTCCATTTCTGCTCGATAGCCCCAAATGAACCAAAGAGTTTACGTACCCCATCTGGCCCTGGAGGAAGCCCAGGTAAACCACCGTGCATCTTCCAAGTTGGGGCAGTCATATCGCAGATATCTTCAATCCGATGTTCGCTAATGAGTTCTATCCACCGTCGAGCAATTATTTTGTTGTCTTCAATGCCAGACATTGCTACTCCTTTTTTACTTATAAATTAAAAAAAAATAGTATTTATTTATCAGTGATTAACTGCGGGCTGAGTGTTTTAATCCAATGCTCAAGGGCACAGGGAATTTTTGAGATAAACGATAGAACAGCACGGGTTTTACCAATGCAAACAAACAACAGGTAATGTTCATGCAAACTATACCAATCTTAAATCATTTGTGAAATATACCAATGTTCCTTTTTATTTTTCTCTTTACCCCTACTAACTGAGCGGATACAATTTTATTTACTATATTTACTAAAATAGTATAATATATGCCTAAAATTACTGTTTGCGTTCCTACTTTTAATCGTGTTCATCTCCTTCCTTATGCCATTGACAGTGTACTCAATCAGTCTGAGCAAGACTTTGAGCTAATTGTTTGTGATGACGGTTCTAGCGATCGCACACCTGAGTTAATGTCACAGTATACGGATCACCGGATTAAATATATCCGTCATCTGCAAAATATTGGTAAAAGTAATAATATGCGCTCTGGCTTTGATGCAGCCAGTGGTGAATATTTTATTAAATTTGATGATGATGATCGGCTAACACCCGATTTTCTTGCAAGTACCGCAGCTATTCTTACCCAAGACTCTAGCATTGATTTTGTTGGTACAGACCATTGGATCATTGATATTAACAATGTGCGGGATGAGGTAAAAACTCAAGAAAATTCTCATCGCTGGGGCAGAAAGACTTTACCAACAGGTGTTGTAGATAATTTGTTGGAGGTTGTATTTATTCAGCAAAGCTTTCAAGTTGGGGCGACATTATTCCGCCGTAAAACATTGCAAGAATTAGGATATATGCAGCCAAATCTGCAAAATTGTGAGGATAATGATTTATTTGTGCGTCTGGCTTTGGCTGGGAAAAAAGGTTATTACTTACCAGAATTATTGATGGAATATCGTTCCCATGCAGAGCAGCAAGGTATCAATCGAGCCATTCCTTATTTATTTGATAAAATCCGGTATTTAGAAAGTTATAAATTTGAGTCTGAAAAAATAGAAAAAATCAGGAAAAATCGTCTAACTGAAACGCAATTATTATTAGGTTTGCGTTTAATTGAAAAGGGGGAAACGCAAAAAGGCAGAGAGCTAGTTTTAGCGGGACAGTCTTTTTCGGCTGTTAAAGCTTGGACTGGTTTAAGTTTATCGTTGTTACCAGTTGGGTTGCGAGGTAAGGCGTTTAATGCACTGCGACAGGTGCGGGGTTAGAAAATAGTTCTTGAAATGTTTCACGTAAAAGTGCAGAGAAAATTATGCAGGGTTTTTACACTGTAAATAACTTATCCTAATACAGTTCAGTTAGCTCTAATAACTTTAAACTGTGTAGGTTGGGTTGAGGAACGAAACCTAACATTAAGCCTTAATTGTTGGGTTTCACTTCGTTCAACCCAACCTACTAATTACTAACTTCTTGACCACTCATCAATAATAGTCAAAATTGTTTTATCACCTAAGTTATTAACAGATTTTACTACATCACGATAATCTTCAAACTCTTTTTTTGGTTTCTTATGTCGAGCATCTTCTATAGCTTTTGCAAGTTTTTCCGCCCCAGGAATCCTAGAGCGTTGTAACTTTCTAGATAACTCGTCTCTATCCAAAGAGTTCAATAAACTAAGTGGATTACTCTGTTCACGCTTTTGGGGAATAAGATTTTCAAGTTGCTTGAACTGACTATCTATTCTCTGTCTTTCTTGTATAAATTCTGACTTAAATTCATTGAATTGCTTCTCAAGACGTAATTCTAGATTTGCCAAACGTGGTTCTAACTTTGTTGTTTCAGGCTGTGGTGTTACTGTTTTACCAGAAGAATCAATTTCTTGGAGAGATACAATTTGCTTTAGTACTAAATCCTCTAATTTTGGGGCGATGACAAAGGCATTAACCATCTCAGCTTGCCGAGGATTTTTTTCTCGTGCTCTGACAGCAGCATAATATTCAAAATGTCCATCGACTACTGTATAGCTCTCTAGTCCTGTCACTTTCACAACTAATGGTCTGATAATTCCTCCAGTTTCTATAATTATGTCTGCGAGGTTTTCCAAATCACCCTCTGAAAAATTTGAACGAGGTTCATTAGAAGTAATACTTTTTACGTCTACCAAAGAAAAATTAATCATTAATTCACTCCTATTTTTTGGATAACTTCATCTGCTAATACATTAAATTCTTCAGCAGAAATTTGAGCAGAAGTTTTTAATTCGGCAAATTTAATAATAGACTTAGGGTCAGGATATTCTAAATCTCCAACTAGGAGAGTTTGATTCATGCATTCCGATAACGCTGTTCTGTCATAAATTACAGCTTCCATAAGTGGCAATTGATAACGCTCTAAAATTACTTCTCTCTGTTTGGGGAAATTGTATTGTAAAAACTTAGCATTTGTTGAGATTTTAGAAGCAAGAACACCCATTATACTAATGGGCGGTTTACCCATAATTTCTCTGGATTCATTAATTTGATTAACAAAATTTTTGACCGTTGGTAAACCTTGGTTAGCAAAGGGTTTCAAATCCGATGGAATTATCAGGTAATCAGTAGCAATCAGTGCAACTTCAGCATACAAATCTCTAGAGGGTGGAGTATCAATGATTACAACATCATAGCTGTCTTCTACCTTTTTTAACTTTGTTACTAGCCTGCTCCTACTAGCTAATATTTTAGTTAGTTTATCTTGAGACTCAATCAATGTAATATGTGAAGGAATAACATCAATTTCTGGATTGTTGAAATAATCAGATGTACGCACTAATTCTGCAATAAAATTAAAATCTCCTGATTCTAATAAATGGTACACGTTTCGCTCTCTTAAATTATCATCTTCTTCAAATTGAAACTTGATCAATCCTGTCGCAAAAGTAGTATTCGCCTGAGAATCTATATCAATCAAAAGTACTCTTTTACCTTTCTTACGTAATGCTGCTGCAAGATTGACTGCAACAGTAGTCTTACCAACGCCGCCTTTGTTGTGGTAGATTGCAATTGTTTTCATTGAATGTTGCATCTTCGTTTCAAAAGTTGAATCTTTTTCAGTTGTTTGAACTTCTGGTTTATCTACTAACTGTCCTTCTTTTAGCCTCTCTCTACCAATTAGACCTTTAATATTCTCTAATTTCGTCTCAACGTCCTTCCCAGAACACTGAAATACTAATTGAATATCAGTATGCAATTTTTGATAAATTCTAATCTCTTTGCCATTGGTCAACAATCCATATCTGACATTCAAGCTGGTTAAATAATGCCTGAGTCGAGGGACATGATGATTTAAGTTTTGCTTGGGATGCTTTGCCTCCATGACGACACTCAACGGCGAATTGGTATCTAAGACAAAGGGAATCACTTGTGCGGCAAATGCTAAAAAATCTAAGCGGATGCTACCAACGGCAACTTCTTGATGCCAGGTGTCAGGAGTATAACCTAGCTGCGGTAGCAAATATTGCACTATGAGTTTGCTTTCAACTTCGCTTTCGTTACGGCACAGCTCAGGATTAAAAGGCAATATTTTTTTACCTCTAAATAATTATTGGACTTGGGATAAAACCTGATATTTGCTAGATTATGACATAGCCTTAATTATGTTGAGTGATATAAATCACTTACAAAGATATAAATAATTATCATAAAATTAGTACTTTTGCTGGTAAAGTAATCACTTCTGAGAGCTAGGCATATTCAAAAGTAACAGGCTACGTATGTATTTCCCCATTATCTTTGTAAATGGATAGAATCAAAGTGTTTACCTATTTGCGCTAAAGGTTTTGGCTACTGTATCTTGTCCCCACTGCCATCAACTCGTTGATAGTCAAGCTATTAGTTGTCCCTATTGTCGGACAACACTCAAAGCTTACGGTCATCCCGGTATTCCATTGCACCGCGCCACTGGGGACGGGTATCTGTGCGATACCTGCACTTATCACGCTGATGATACTTGCAATTTTCCTCAGCGTCCCTACGCCAAAGACTGTACCCTCTACCAAAATATTGAACAGACAAAATTAGAGTTGGAACAGCAGCGTTACATTAACAGTTTTGCAATAACTGTAAAAAGTTGGGTAAAACGCAATCAGGCTTTGCTGTTACTTTTGGGTTTATTATTGGTCTGTTTGTTGTTCGTTATATTAAGGTCTTGATTTGTGTTTAGTGGGGAGTATGGGAGATGAGGTAGCAGGGCGAAGAGGGGAAGAAGAACTATTAATTATTGCCTAATGCCCTCATCCCTCATTCCCCATTCCTGACTCCCTACTCCCTAAGCTTCAAACTGTTGTAATTTTGGATGCTTCAGCAATAGGTTCAATCAATATGGTTGGCGCTTTTTCGTCAAAAGCGGCTAAATCGAACCAAAAAGTGGTGCCAATGCCGACTTCACTCACTAGATGGACTTTGCTACGATGTTTGTCAATGATATTTCTAACAATCGATAAACCTAAACCCGTGCCTTCTAGGGTGTGAACTCGGTTTTCTACGCGAAAGAAGCGTTCAAAAATTGAGCGTTGATCTTCTGTGGCGATGCCAATTCCAGTATCGGAAATTTCAATCCGCACTGGAGAAGATTGGGTTGGATTGGGTTTAAAATCTAGTTGGTAGGCGCGGATTGCCACTTTACCACCGACTTTTGTGAATTTAAGAGAATTACCAATTAGGTTGCCAAACACTTGTACTAACAGATCATAATTACCCATTACCAGGGGCAAATTAGGAGTAACTTCTTGAATGAGTTCAACACCTTTATCTTTAGCATTCAGTTGGTAAGTACGCAATGTTTGCTCGATCGCTTGGGCTAAATCTACGCCATCGAAGCTGTAGTTGTGACCAGATTGGAGTTTTGACAAATCTAAAACATCGTTAACTAAACGAGTCAGGCGATCAGTTTCATGATTTACTGTTTGTAGATACTCTTGCCGTATCTGTAAATCTAAGTTCTCGCCGTATTCGTGCAGAGTTTCAATATGGGTTTTGATGTTGAATAAAGGCGTTCGCAGTTCGTGAGAAACGTTGCTGATAAATTGGCTTTTTGCCTCGTTTAATTCCACCTCACGGGTTATATCTTGGACGGTAATCGCAATGCCTTTGATGCTTTCCCTTTGTACATTAAGTACTGTAGTCAAGAGAATACGGATCGTCCTCTGAGTGGGTTGGTTAAGAAAAATTCGGAATTCGGCGCTTTCGCATTTGCCTGCTGCCATTTCGTACAAAGGGCTAGCGATTTCCATTTGTACCGATGGTGGCAAGTGATGTAACAAGTTGTTACCTTCCACACCAGCGTTTTCCCAGCCAAAAATTCGCTCTGCTGTGGGGTTAGCTAAAATCACCTGCATGTTGTTATCAATCAACACAGCACCATCTGCGATCGTTGAAACTAGGGTTTGTAGCTTGGCTTTTTCTGCGGTCAGTTCTTCAATATTCTGTTCTTCATAGCGCTCTAATCGCTCTCCCATCTCATTAAAGCTTAAAATTAACTCCCCCAGTTCGCCCCCTAAAGGTAAATCAATGCGCTGCTTGAAATTCCCGGTAGCAATTTGCTTCACTCCCACCAGCAGTTCTTTAATGGGCTTAGTGATGGTCAAGGCGTTTATCACTCCTGCCAAAATCACCATTACCCAAATGGTAATAAAAACGGCAATGGTGACATCGCGGGTAAAATTGGTGGAGATGACAGCAGTCTGATTGGGGTTGATACCGATCGCTAATACACCTAAGTATTTTTTATTGACAATCAGGGGAATAAATACATCGGTGACTATTCCATCTGGGGTTGTATGTTGCCGCACCATCGGCTTTTCCCCATCACCAGGGTAATCTTCTGGCAGTTGTATCCGCCGTTTAATGGTAAGAGAGTTTTCTACCTCCGCTTCCCAAAAAGGAATGCCAAAAAAGATTTCCCCGTTTTCGTCAGCGTAAAGCATATAACGCACACTAGAGGTGCTGCTGTAGAAGCGTTGAGAAAATTGGGCAACCTCAGTCAGATTATTGTCAGCGATTAGGGGAGCAACGTTGGCAGCAAGCAGCAGCCCCAAGTCACGGCCAAAGCGGGTGTCATTCATCCGCGCATCCTGCTGAATTGTATTCACAGCCCAGAAGGTCAGACCACTCATCACTAATGAAACTACCATTGTGACCACAGCCAATAATTTGGTCTGGAGTGTGAATTCCGACCACCAACTAGCGATCGCATGTCGAATTGTTTTAAACAGACTTAGCATCTTAAATAAAGTTGTTAATACTCTTTGTTATAAAACCCAACAACTAAAAAATTAACAGTTAATTTAATAAATATGTTAGGGGAGAGGGAGAGATGGGAAACTCAAGGGGATATTCATGTAAGGTAGTCTTAACGAATTTACCTCATTTCAAGCATCCGAGTTGATATCCAGTTGAGGATTAAGGCGTTAAACTCCATTTTTGTAACTGTTGGTTACGCACAGATGAGCAGTCTAACAAAAATTCAACCTGTCGTGATTTTAGGCTAGTTTTCCGGCTTAGGTTAGCGGCTGCTAGTAAACCCGACGCGCCACCGTTACGATGCGACTGCAAAATCTGTGTACTGCCGCATCTTAGGCTCATGAAATGCCAACACTATATCTTCCTTGGCAACACCAGCACAAACTAAGTCAGTTGCGATTCCATCTTCAGTCCAATCTTCCTCAATCCAGAATTTGCGATCTCGAATCCGAACGTAGACGGTCATACCAGTAATACGTTCGCCATTTTGCCAACCAAGGTTCATCCAAATATAGTGACCCTTTGGCTCATCCATAATCAAAAATGTTTCCGTATCTCGGTTAGGCCGACGGTTACATAGTTCTATATACTCCGTCAAGATCCGCTTAATTATCTTGGGATACTCAGTTAATTTATCCATTGTGTGATTTCCTCTGTTTCTGTATCGACAACAATGAGTGGAAGTTGATGTTTATGGAGGATGAGTTAAATCACATCCTGGTTGAAAAAACTTTTATAAGCGATCGTACCAACAGCAAGGTAAAGTTTACGGTCTGGCGCTGTTTCCTATAAAAGATAACGGTAGATGTCATACTGACCAAGAGCTTCTTTCAAATCTTGTATTTTTGATGCACCAGCAAAGCTTTTCACTTCAACAACAAGTTTTTACCCATCTCGTTCAGCCCCAATTGGGCGTTCAGCACCGAGATCAGCGTATAACATTGTTTTTCGATACTGAATTATGTAGGGATCGTCCGTAATCACCCAGCCGTCCTTTATCAGTGCATTTTTTACTGCGTTATGGATAATGTCTAACTTGGGCATAGCTTAAGTATAAGTCAGCCTCACTGCCTGATGGAAATCAGTGCCAGCCTTAAAGCTGACATCAGATTGGATACTTATAGAGCTTCCCCCTGCTTTAGCCTGACCATTCTATGCCCAATATCTCTCCGGTAATATCTCCCTTTAAACTGGATATATTTGATACCTGCGTATGCTTGAGCGATCGCTTGCTCAAAATTTTCTCCGATTCCAGTCACATTTAATACTCGACCCCCATCTGTGACTATTTCTTGTTGCTGGTTCAATTTTGTACCTGCATGAAATACTGTTGCTCCGGTTGCCTCTGCCTCACTAATGCCAGTAATAACCTGGCCTTTCTCATATTCTCCTGGATAACCACCTGAAGCTGCAACTACAGTTGCAGATGCTCCCTTTTTCCAAGCAATGGGTGGCAATTCACTTAATCGCTGTTGTACACAGGCTAGAAGCAACTCTTCTAGAGGTGTTTCTAACAGTGGCAAAATCACCTGGGTTTCTGGATCGCCAAAGCGACAGTTAAATTCCAAAACCTTCAAGTCGCCATCGGGTGCAATCATCAACCCAGCATACAGTACACCTCGGTAATCAATACCTTTAGCTCGTAAGGTTGCGATCGCTCTTTCTAATACTTCTGTTTGAATGTGTGCCATCAACTCTGGCGTAACGATGGGTGCTGGGCTGTATGCTCCCATGCCACCAGTATTTTCTCCCGTATCGCCCTCACCAATTCGCTTATGGTCTTGAGCTGGCAACAAGGGTCGAATCGTTAACCCATCTGTCAATGCTAAAATTGATACCTCTTGCCCAATTAAACATTCTTCAATGACAACAAATTCACCAGCACTGCCAAATTGTCCTTGAAAAATCGCATCAACGGCACTTTCTGCCTGTGCAACTGTTTCAGCTACCATTACGCCCTTACCAGCCGCCAAGCCATCAGCTTTAACGACAATTGGCGCTCCCTGAGATTTAACATAAGATTTTGCTGCTGCTGCTTGCGTAAATACCGCAGCCCGTGCCGTCGGAATCCCTGCTTCTTGCATCAGGGCTTTTGCCCAAGCTTTACTCGCCTCAATTTGCGCTCCCGCTCTGACTGGGCCAAATACCATTAACCCTTTGCCTTGGAGGTAATCTGTGATTCCCTTTGCCAAAGGCACTTCTGGCCCAACTATCACCAGAGTGATATCATTTTCTAGAGCATATCGGCTCATGCCCTCAAAATCATCTACTGTTAAGGGCAAGTTATGGCAACGTTCCAGACTTGCTGTGCCTCCATTCCCTGGTACACAGACAACTTGCTCAATTTGCTTAGATTGCAACAGTTTCCATGCCAGAGCATGTTCGCGCCCTCCATTACCTACAACTAAAACTTTCACTGCTTTCCTCGTGCGTTCCTTGCCAAACGAGAATGCCCTATTTGGCTCTCGCGGATCAATTTTTTCATTAATTTTCACACTTATGCAAGCCCCCTCATAAATAAAAAGGCTGAGGAGCAGGGGCAGCAAGAAATATAGCTATAGCGGTTCCCAATTGCATGAAATACAGACCTAACCCCCAGCCCCTTCCCTTCTAGCGTTGGGGAGTAAGATTCAAAGCCTCTCTCCTTTCAGGAGCTACGGTGTACACACAAGTCGAATTACCCCCCTTAATCCCCCCGATATAT
>NZ_CAXTNE010000045.1:3610-36521 GCF_964245445.1 uncultured Nostoc sp. | reverse complement strand
TTACCCTGCGATCGCACCCAATTTGGAATCATCCCACAAAATCGCATTGCTCCCGGTTTGTGACCAGTTAATCATGCTTTACCGGGATGCTGTCTACACAAAAGACCCAAGCGACCGCACTATTGAGTTGATTGTTGAGAAAAACCGCCTTTACGGTAAGCTCGGCACTGCGACGATGTTGTGCGATTTATCGACATCGAAATTTTTGAACTTGGCGAGATAATTTAGGGGTCTAGCCGACAGTATCGGATACGTGCAAAATGGGACACAATGCAAAGTTATGTTAAAAAAGTTGCTTTAAATTTTATGATGTGATGTTGAGGAAAAATCAAACTGATAATTCTAAGACAGTTTTGGCTGAAAAACCTCAGACATATCAGAGGTGTGCGATCGTCATCGGAGTCCAAATGCAATCACCGAAAGAACTCAAACAACGATTATTAGGCGTGTTTTGGCTCTTTCATTGGATGCTGGAGTCGGTTAAGTTAAAATAAAAGCCCCAATCTCATCTAATGTCTGCGGTATAATATTTAGATCTTCCGCGCAATTTGAAATGCAGCTAAGTTAAACAGATGAATTTCGCCCTTAAATTGCTGTTTGATCGCAGTTCTCAATCCCGAAAATAGATTTACTCTCACTTGCGACTCTAAGGCAACGTATTGTGAACCGCTACTCAAATAATCGAGATACCGATCAACGCTATAGGTTTGTTCGCAAGGGAAGATTTCTGTGGAGGGAGGCTCAAACAATCCTGAATCCCCGACAGGTTTTCCCAAGCCTGCGGCAATTTCAGCTTGTTTCTCTCGACCTTCGTACTCAGGTGCGATCGCGGGCGCGTAAGCTTGATAAACCTGATTCAAGACTTGATGAACTTCATGACTTGGCTCAAGCGTCAGGTTCCAAAGTAAAACGAGAGAACCATCCTCTCGTAACGTCTGTGATGCTTTCACATATTTGATGCCGGATGATATCCAGTGCCAAGCATTTGCTGCTAGTACAATTTCATACGCTTGTGGTTGAACTTGCCACTCCTCGAAGGATTCCTGAAAGAGTTGAACCTTCGGAAATGCTGCAAGACGACGTGCTGCAACTTGGCAGAAATCTCGATTCGGTTCTACCGCATCGATTGCACATCCCAACTGAGCAAAGTTAATCGTCGCAATTCCTGACCCGCATCCGACTTCGAGAATGGTTGAGTCAGGGGAAAGGTGAGCGGCTTCAATCGCTCGCTGTATTAGTGCTTCAGGATAGCGGGGTCTGCCTCGATCATAAGCTTCCACAACTGGCGTGTACCAAACCTTCCGTTGCTCTAAGTCTCGATTTGAATACTCATTAAATATTTTGACCGAATCTGCCATGTTTTTATATTTTTAGGTGTGTAGTTTGTCAACTCAGTGCTGCTGGGTCACTTTGTCATGCCTTAGTCTAAACTCCAGAACAAAGAATACTGCTGGTGTGAGGGTGTAGGGAAGGGAAACCTTACACCCTTATACTTAGTCTCAACAGACAATCTTTGTGCTTCCGTTCTGTTATTGAACTAGGTCTTTAACCTTGTTAATTATACTTACTGGATCGATGCCTTGATGTGGATACTGTTCCCATAAACCGCCGCAACCTTCTTTATGAGTACCAAGGTGAGCGTATTTAGGAGTAAACCCACGCTCTAACAGCCAGGAACCAAAACGGCTACCTAATCCGGTTCGACGATTGAATGCTTCTACAACAAGGACGAAAGGAGCTTTACCGATTTTTGCGATCGCTTCTTCATCAATAGCATTCAAGGTTGGTTTATTAATCAAACCTACATCTAGCCCTGACTGTTTGAGACGTTCCACTGCATCGAGGGCACGATATAGAGCATCACCAAAACTAATGATATAGCCTTGCGTCCCTTCTCGAATCACCTCATCTTTACCAGGGGTAAATTTATAGTCACCACCAAAGAAGTCGTTACCGTTGCTGTCAAGAATATTCGGCACTTTAGAACGAGTGGAGAAAATGAACCTCAGTCCCGGCTCAAAAAACACAGCTTCTACACAAGCTTTCATCTGATTAGTATCTGCGGGAAAGAACAGCTGTGTTGCTTGGCCATCATCCAAGCCGTTGTCAGCAAACATGTTGTTTATACCGAAATGACAGGTGTTATCTGCCATGTCATCGATACCTGCGTGGGAAAAGTGGCAAAGAACATTCGAGTAGTTCAGCCGTGCCATTGTAATTTCTGAGATGCACATTTCTAAGAAAGCGCTGAAAGTTGCAAAAATCCCTTGCTTTCCTTGGTCCATGCCAAACCCAGCAGCAGCAGAGAAGTTACCCCGCTCCATAATTCCAGAGGAAATAAAAATTTCCGGGTATGTCTCGTGAATTTTCTTGAGTCCGCAAGAACCTTCTAAATCGCTATCAATGACCTTGACGCTTTGCTTGCGTTCTTCTTCACTCATCCGGCTTAAGACATCAACCACTGCTTCACCAAATACATTGCGGTTAGCGCCCCATTTATCGCCAGAACCAACAAAAGTATAGCTTTGTTTGGGTTTTTCAATGTTTTTCAGACATTCAACAGCAGCTGTATGTCCGCGTGATTCGAGATATTTGATCGCCAAGTCTACCGAGATGACATCGTGACCGTGAATCGAGCCTTCTAACCCTTCAATACCAGGACACATCGGGCGTTTGTTAATTAGAGCGATCGGGCCAGGAGTATTTACTGCTTCGCTCATGCGACGATATAAATCGTCTAAGTCTTCCCCGTCTCCTTCTAGTATCTTTAATCCGTGACCTTCTAAGGTTTTGGCGACTGTGAAACCAGGTAGATATTTGGATGGATGTCCGGCGATGGTGACATCGTTATCATCAATAATTAACTTGATGTTGAGATGTTGAGCAACAGCCAAGCGGGCAGCTTCCGCGTCGTTGCCTTCTTGCTGGGAGCCATCAGAACCAAGACAGAAGACTACCTTGCCAGGATTTGCTAAGGTTACACCATTAGCGTAGGGCCATATATGCCCTAGTCGTCCAGTACTAAACTTCACACCAGGAGTTAGTTTTAGTTCGGGATGTCCTGGTAAGGCAAAGTGTGCTTCACGATAGTGTAGAAGTTGCTCGGCATCTAGCTCACCTTGTAAGGTTGCCATCAAGTACTGGGTTGCGGCTCTATGTCCCGCTTCATCAAAGAAGATCGGCACAAATTTCTCGGTTGCTCCCCGGAAAAATGCGTCGAGAATCATCACCTCTGGTACTGTATCGTAAGGTCCACCAGTGTGACCGCCTACTCCTCTGGCAGCACCAGTGGCTGTAAACAGGACGATCGCATCGCGGCACAATTGAATGTTGGCTCTGAGAATTTCTCTTTGTTCATCTGTAAGAGTTGGATTTGTGGGATTGAGAGCCAGAGGTTTATAAGCACCGAGATTAATGGGAAATTGCGTATTAGTAAGTGTCATGTTTTATGCCTTTAATTTGAAATGTGGATTGATGACTATCGACGACCTTCGTCAGTGATCGCCCGGATTAAATGCGTTTTTGCTGTGTTTTTGCTTAAATTGTTCCATCCTTTTGATTAGCGAGTGGTCTACGAGGAATGATGTAGCTTAGAGGATTCCGTTGTTACGAGGGATCGGCTAAAATCGTTAAACTCTCATTTTGCACGAATATACTTGAATTTATTTAAACCCAAGAAAAAATATGCAACAATCCGCATAGTTATAAGTATAAACTCACAAACGTGTATTTTCAAGGGCAAATATGCAATTTCATGAAAAAGCTTCTATGCTAACGGCAGAGCGACGACAATTCATCTTAGAAATTCTGCGTCGTGATAAAAAGGTGCTGTCATCGGAACTTAGTGCTGTGCTAAAGGTTTCCGAGGATACGATTCGTCGGGATTTGCGGGAATTAGCCGAATCTGGTTCTTTGCAGCGGGTTCATGGAGGAGCGCTTTTGGCTTCTCCGGCGATCGCCAGTTATGCAGATCGGCAAAAACAAGCACCAAAAGAGAAAGAAGTGATCGCCCGTGCGGCTGCAAAATTGATTTGTACAGGGCAAGTGGTAATTTTAAATGGTGGTACGACAACTCTCCAAGTAGCCCATCATTTACCCTTGGATTTACAAGCGACAATCGTCACAAATAGTCCTCCAATCGCCGTTGCCTTAGCAGAGCATCCCCACATTCAAGTTGTGATGTTGGGCGGACAACTCTACAAAAAAGCTTTGGTAAACGTCGGTGCAGCTACAATCGAGGCATTACGGATGATTCGTGCAGATTTGTGCATGTTGGGCGTATGTAGTCTGCATCCAGAAGTTGGTATTAGCGTGCCGAATTTAGAAGAAGCCTATGTTAAACGAGCAATGATTGCTGGAGCAGCGGAAGTAGTTGGATTAGCGACAGCAGAGAAGTTAGACACAGCTGCTCCTTATGTAGTCGAGTCGATTCATGCACTAACTTATCTGGTAACTGCACCAACAGTATCCAATAAGATGTTAACTGCTTATAAAGCTTTGGGTTTAACGATCGTCCAAGATTAATCCGGTAATAGTACTTACCCTTTTTGTGCAAGTTTCATTCAATTGTGTTTTTTCAACTCATTTTTTAATTATGCTTCAAAACTTTAACTCTCTCTCATGATTTGATTCAAAGTTTTATATTGGGATTGGTGAGAAAGCCCGAAATTACGTTAACTCTTTCTCGATTTATGGTTCAATTTTCTTCCCATATTATGATTCAAAGCACAAAAGTATAGGCTCAATTTCCCCTGGCGCTGTCCCAATGATTCGTCTAATGCAACAACAGGGGGCAACTAAGGAAGATATCATCGCCTTTATCAAAAAAGCGAAAACCAAAAAGACATCACCAAAATTAAATATCTGCAAAAATTTTGATAACACAAAATTTAAACCAGTTCTGCCAGATGATGCCCCAATCGCTGTTGTGCTATTCGCGGGTGGCGGCGGGATTGAAGCTGGAATGGTGCAAGCCAGGATTCGTCCGGTCATTGCAGTAGAGTTTGACCCAAGCAAACCAGACTTGAGCAGGGCGATGCCTGCGGCAACGTCAAGGACGAACGCCAAAACCCATCACCACAACTTCAGCGAGTATGGCTGTAGAATAATCCAACTAACAGTGCAAGAAGTAGCACAGTCAGGATTTCTAGGTTTTCCACGCTGCCCCGACTATCTCCATGCCTCCCCGGTATGCGCCAACGTAAGCCTTGCCCACACAGCCAAAGCTGGTATTGCGCTTGAACTGATGACCTGACCGCAGCGATCGCCGTAGCAGAAGCCATCCGACAGTTGCAGCCACGGGTGTTTACGCTAGAGAATGTCCCACGCTATCAGAACAGTCAGAGTTTCAGTATCATCCTGTCAGCTTTGGAGCAAGAGGGGTACTCGGTTACTTACAGCGTGGTGAATATGGCTGATTTTGGACTGCCCCAGGCGCGGCGGCGGTTAGTCCTGATTGCAAGTAGGGGGTTTTACGTTGCTTTACCTTCACGAACTACACCTTGTGGTTGGTACGAGGCGATCGCCCATCTCATCCCCACCATGACCGATTCCCAACTACTCCCCAAACAACGGCAAGCTTTGGAGAAATTTTTAGCCGGGAATGCGCCCACACCACTGTTAATACAGAGAGTTGGGGGACGTACACAGTCCAAATATAAACCTGGACATTTACCTTGCAACACGGTATTGCGATCCCACTTCACCGATCACAAGGGCTGCAACCGTGGTAAGTTCGCTGATATTTGGTTGCCTGATGGTCTTGCCCTGAGCGTAGTCGAAGGGACGGTCAAATCCTTGTCAATTCAAGGTGCAGCAATCTTGCAAGGGTTTCCCAGTTGGTACGAATTCCCCAACGAAACTGCTACAGCTGGGTCAATTATCGGCTATTCTGTGCCTCCCAGTTTTGCAACTCAATTATTCATGTCGGCACAAAGTGTAGCTATGTAGGCAATAGCTTTATTTTTATAAATCTCCCCTAACCTACTTGTTCCATGCATTTGGGAATTTTGCAAGAAATCTATTCACCAAGCCACAGCCAAACCATCGGCACGAGACTCACAGGCAGCAATTAAAACTCGCTCTTGCTTGTAAATAATTTGACCGCGGCCGAAAAAATCATCGGGATTTTGCAGTACATGATGGCCGCGTTTAGCTAGTTGTTGAGTTATTTCCTTCGATGCAGTTTGCTCTACTAATACTGTAGAACCAGAAACGAACTGCCATCTGGGAGCATCTAAAGCAGCTTGGGGATTGAAGCCATAATCAGCTAAATTCACCACTAGTTGCAGATGTCCTTGTGGTTGCATAGCTCCTCCCATGACACCAAATGCTCCAATTGGGCGATCGCCTTGAGTCAAAAAGCCAGGGATAATGGTATGAATTGGGCGCTTATTGGGGGCAAAATGGTTAGGATGTTGCAAATCAAGGCCAAACCCGTAACCCCGATTTTGCAAAGCTATGCCGGTATCTGCGGGGAGGATGCCACTACCAAAGCCTGTAAAATTAGATTGAATCAAAGATACTATTAATTCGCCATCAGCGGCGGCGAGATACACTGTTCCACCTTTTGGTAATCCAGGTTCAGCTAAAGCGATCGCTTGTTCTGTAATTAAAGCACGGCGTTTAGCAGCATAATCTAACGAGAGAAGATCCTTTGTAGCTACTTTTAAAAAAGGTTCGTCAGCAATGTACTTATACACGTCAGCAAAGGCTAGTTTCATCGCCTCGATTTGTAAATGGTAACTTTGTGCGGATTCTCGCGGATAACGATCCAATTCAAAGCCGGATAGGATATTTAAGGCAATTAAAGTTGCAATCCCTTGGGTGTTAGGTGGAATTTCCCAAACTGTCAAATCCCGATAGTTCGTAGATATGGGTTGCACCCATTGGGCTTGATGAGCTGCCAAGTCATCTTTAGTTAAGTAACCACCAGTATCGGCGGCAAAGTCAGCGATACGTTGAGCGATGTTACCACGGTAAAAGCTTTCACCACCAGTTGCGGCAATTTCTCGCAGGGTTTGGGCGTGTGCGTGAGAATGCCAAATTTCTCCTGCCTCAGGCGCTCTATTATTGGGAAAAAATACTTGTTTAAAAAAGTTAAATTCTTGACCTACAAGCGACAGATAATTTTGTTCCAACCGTTTCCAAGCTAGGGAAACCATAGGCGATACAGGGAAGCCTTCTTCGGCATAGCGAATTGCCGGGACAAATAACTTCTCAAAAGGTAAACGTCCCCAACGCTCCCACAAGGTTCGCCACGCACTAACAGCACCCGGTACAGTAACAGCACGCCAATCATATTTGGGTACGGCATTGAGTCCAGCAAAGTTTTGTAGAGTTAGTTTCTGCGGACTTTTTCCAGAACCATTTAAACCATGCAGTTTGCCATCCCAAACTAAAGCAAAAGCATCAGCACCAATGCCATTTGCAGTAGGTTCAACTACAGTCAGGGCGATGGCCACAGCTATCGCAGCATCAACCGCGCTGCCACCAGCCAATAACATTTCCATACCAGCTATAGTCGCCAACGGTTGACTAGCTGCCACAGCTCCCCGGCTACCCATAATTACTCGTCGGGTACTAGGATACGGATAATTGGTGAGGTTTGCCAAACTCATTTTTTGGTGAAGAAGATTGGACAGAATTTTGTATTTGTGTAAGAGAATACAATATTTTTACAAATACTGTTTGTGTTCGCCAACACATAGACTGAGCATATTCTATTGTTTGGAAGCCCCTGAAACCTCTGCATATCGATACACCTGACCGTGGCATTTCTAAGTTAATTGTTCGCAAGCAGAGGAATGGCCCTACTGGTACTGTCAAGCTTTTGTTTAACCATCAGTTTACCTCCTTAAAGAACTTGTCTCGTAGTCGTAGTTTTTAAGACTCTAGGGGTTTTTGTAGCAATCGTGCAGAAACTTACGCTAAGGCTCTATGAGTTACCAGTAAAGAGTTTCAGCCCACGCCTTTGCCGCACCCTTATCAGAGCGCAAAGGACGCATCCCGCCATTCTTTAAAGACTCAGGCAAATTAAAGTGGTAGCGCCCTAACATATTAATATGGTCGTGTGCTAAAGGAGATAAGCGAGCTACATCATCTGGCATGACAGTTTTCTCTTCAGCACGTAAATGATTAAGAGCTACATCCAAATAATAAGTGTTCCATAACACCAGTACGTTAACCACTAACCCCAATGCACTCAATTGCTCCTCTTGCCCCTCCCGGTAAGCTTGACGTAGCTCTCCTCGACGACCAAAGAACACAGCTCTAGCTAAACTATGACGGCTCTCCCCTCGGTTTAATTGGGTCAAGATACGGCGACGGTAATCTTCATCATCGACATAGTTAAGCAAATACAAAGTTTTAGAAATTCGCCCCAATTCTGCAATCGCCTTGGCTAAAGTAGAAGGTTTTTTACCTCTGTGCAAAGCCCGCATAATTTCTAAGGCACTGACAGTTCCCAACTTGAGAGACCCTGCCACTCGCAACATATCATCCCAATTCTGCTCAATCAATTCCGTTTTAACTGTAGCCCGTGCTAACTTATCTAGCACCCCGTAATCAGTGTTTCTGTCGAGCCGCCAGAAGCGGGCTTCTCCTGCATCTGTCAAGCGCGGACTGAACTGATAACCCAACAGCCAGAACAGTCCGAAAACCACATCACTATAGCCAGAGGTATCAGTCATTAATTCTCTGGGACGCAAGCTGGTCTGTTGTTCGAGTAACCCTACCAGAACCACGAGCGAATCCTTCAAGGTTCCTGGAACGACCAAACCATGAAAACCAGTAAATTGGTCAGAGGTAAAGTTGTAATAAGTAATACCACGTCCTTGACCAAAATACTTGCTGTTAGCCCCGGCGTTGAGGGTACGTACAGGCACAACAAAGCGTAGACCATCGGCTGATGCAACTTCGCCACCTCCCCATATCTGCGCCAAAGGAATCTGAGCTTGAGCATCGACTAATCGTGCATTAGCTCGAATCAGAGTTTCAGGACGAATGTAGTTTTGCTCAACCCAAGTCAGTCTGCCACGAGTTAAGGCTGGGACATCTGAGCGCACTAAGGGGGTTAAACCAATATTACAAGCAGATGCGATTAATACAGCACAAATACTAGTGGATAAGTCATTGACACGAGCAAAACTTTCATTGACATGGGTAAACTCATCCATAAATCCAGTTTTTGCTTGAATCTCCAACAGGACTTCGGGTAAATCAACATGAGGCAATAAACTGTCTACGAGTGTTTTGAGTTGAGGATAACTTTCAGGCTCTGCTAATTTATCTAAATTCCTGATAGTTAATGTCTCACGTCCTTTAGCGACTTCAATTTTGACAGCAGTATTGTGAGGTAGGTTGCTAGCAGTACGCTGATAGGCTTCATCTAACTGTTGTTTGAGAACTTGGAGTTCAGAGGCAGGAGCTGCTTGCAGGTTCAAAACTCGGCATACATGAGAGCGGGCTGACTCCCAAGCCTGACCCTGTAATAATTTAGCTCCCGGATTGCTCCAACGCTCAGAAGGACTAGTAAATAAATCTCGGCGACGCAGAGAATCAACCATTTGCTCTAGAATACAAAAAGTATAAGCGCGACGGTCAATTTTTCCGTCTTCTGTAACAACCCATTGCACCCAATTTTTACCAACCACTGCTAGTGGTGCATTCTCCATCTTGGGCTGGCGCTGTCCTTCAATGGACTGGAGAAAACGCCAAGCGGTTAAAATAGGTTGGCCAGCCATGTTGGCTTGAAAATCAATTGTTCGCAGTAGAATAGGTAAAAAACGTCTGACAATTCGCCAATGCAACAATAACTCCCGGTAGTAATTATCGTCATTTGGACTAGCCAAATCTTCTACTTTAGCGATCGCTGTTTCTAACTGTTCTTTGCTAATCAGTTGCCACACCTGCTCTCTAACCTTTTGGTCATCACAATTTGGGTCGAGTAGGACTCGACAGGCAACAGATAGTTGTAAAGCAGATGTATCTAAATCCTTCAGAGTCCGCAACCGTTGATTTTTGCCCTCTCGTTCCGAGTCGGACAGCAAATCTTTGATCAATAAATCTAAGATATCAAGGGCATCATCAGTGGCGATAGCTTCTATGATATGGATAAACGCAACTAGAGTAGCGATGCGCCGAGAATCTGACATTCGCTCAATAGCTTGCGCCCGAACCGTTAAAGCCGTTTTTGCTAAGGATTTGAAGCGAATGGGTGGGATTTTCGTTACATCTAATTTCCTGATTCCGAAAGCACGAATTGTGACGAGACGATTTAAAGCGGCTACTAAAGCAGGCGCACTGTACCGGGTCGGAGAACGGCGCAACTGGTCTAAAGGAGTCTGTTGGGTTTTTTCGTTGACCCTTAAAATAGACACCAGTTTAGTTCGTTGCTCAGGAGTTGGCAGTTTGGATACAACTGACCAAGCTCGTTGATTGACCCGTTCTCGAACACTATCAATCAGCCGGACTAACACCGTCACTCCAGGTAGAAGAATTTTGTTCTCAAGCAAGCGGGCGGTAGTCAAGTCAAATAGAATACTTGGACTTTCATCGCCGATCCAAGCTCTCTCGTATAGCCAACGCAGCAAACGCCACCTAGAGGGCTGTTCAGTAAAATCTCGATAACCATAGTTTCGCTTGATGATTTGAGCGTGTTCCCAATGAGTGGTGGGTCTTTCTAAATAGCGCAGCAGACAGTTGGTTTGGGAGATGTCTAGTTGTTGAGCGAGATCAGCTACGATTCCAGGTGGGACATCAATTGGGTTAATCAAAAAAGTTCCTAAAAACCGCACTGTGCAAAGTTGGATGACGAAGCCCAAACGATTATGGTCGCCACGACGCTGTTTCACCAATTGTCGTGCTGTATCGTCGAGATGAAAATAGCGAGCTAATTGCAGAGGTGTCGGTTCTCCCACGTAACGCCCATAACGGAGTTTTTGCTCCTCGGTCAAAAACTGAATTGACATTCTCCTTCATTTTTAAACTTTGCCTAGTTAGTATTATTTTAGGCAAAGTATTTTAGACATAGTAACCATGAAATGAGGATTTGAGCCATGTCTGCAAAAGCTACTCAACTTCTGTTTTCGGCAAAGTTCCCGTTTCGTTCTCCGCCACCTGTCAAACGTCCATCACAACGAGAACGGGAATATTTACATCTAAAAGAAGTTGAATCTATGATCCATGCAGCTCGTCAAGTTGGGCGGCATGGAACCAGGGATGCAGCAATTATTTTACTCATGTTTCGACATGGACAATGCAGGAGCTGAGTTAGTGGCACTCAAGTGGTCTCAGGTCGATTTGTCAGATGGTTATATTGAAATTCGTCGGGTCAAACATGGGCATGATACTGTTCACCCTCTGCGTGCGCCAGAATTAAGAGCGTTGCGTCAGATACAACGGGATTATCCCGATACCCCATATGTGTTTGTTTCCGAGCGTAAAGCCCCACTGTCCACCAGAGTTATTCGTCACATTATTGCACGAGCTGGTGAAAAAGCGGGAATTGCTCAACCAGTTCATCCCCACCAACTGCGTCATGCTTGTGGCTATTATTTGGCTAACTCAGATCACGATACAAGAGCCATTCAAGACTACTTAGGACATAAGAATATTCATTATACCGGGCGCTACACGCAAATGTCTTCGCAACGGTTTGAGTCTTTTTGGACAGACTAATTACAGATCAAATGCACTACTTTTAAAATTTTGATGCTTAGAACCTTTATCCAGTAAGGCATAGAGCCTTCGCGTAAGTTTCTGTACGATTGCTACAAAAACCCCGTAACTATCAAGATCAAGGCATGGATTATTATGAACAACGTTATCAAGAACGAGTCATCAATAACCTCCAGAAAAAAGCTCTAGCTTTAGGTTTTGAGCTTATTCCCCAGCCCGAAGCAAATACGGTTTCTTAGGAGAGGGATATTTCAAAAATAAAATATCAGTCCTATAGAAAGCTCAAACGAAGCTGGCTATAGCTAGAGCTAGAGTTGATATTATAGGGTGATAAAAGAGAAGTCTTGAGGTGAAAAATTAGCCTGGCTAGACAAGCTAGTGAGATTATTCAGATTAGCCAAAACGCTGATTGGTCCGCCGTCATCTAAGTCATTAGAATACACAACTCTTGAAATGCCAAGTGTAGAGTTATAATAGACAAATAATCCTTCATCAGATGTAATCTTATTGTTATCAGCAATTGCTTTGGCAGCAGCAGCAGCATTGGGAAATGCATCGAGCAACACTAGTAGATTGGCATTACCCGATAGTCTAGAGCTAACCCCTTCCTGGTATTTAACCTGGGCATTAAAATCAAGTCCGAGCTTGCCAGTTTCAAACACGAAATTATCTACACCGATTTGGTAGTCGGTAATGTCATCTGGCTGATTCAACACGCTAATACGGTTGGGGCTTTGCACTGGGGAACCGTTAGCAAATGGGGGATCGTAATAGCCAAAAGTATCTTGACCAGATCCGCCCGTGAGTATATCAACACCGACACCACCATCTAAGAAATCACTGCCCAAACCGCCTCTTAAAACGTCATTGCCTGTACCACCATAAAGGTTATCGTTTCCATTTCTACCTTCAAGAGTGTCATTACCCCCATTTCCGTAGAGAAAGTCATTTCCTCCCTTGCCATCAATCAAGTCATCTCTAAAGGGTGTACCATCCAAGATGTTATTAGCGTCATTTCCAGGAATAATCACCACAATATTCGCCATAGCTGTTATCCTTTACAATTGCAAATTTATGTTTTGTGAACTCCATCAGTTATGATGGCGTGACTTAAAGGCTTGATAAAAAATAGAGTATAGTTTGCACTCAGTACAAATACCCTCTCCTCTGATTCTTAATTGGTAGCAGTGAGATCAGTTTATTCACTGTAGAGAATCAGAGGTTTTTAGCTGAACCTTCTGATTTTTAATTGGTAGCAGTGGGATCAGTTTATTCACTGTCAGTAGACTAAAAAGTTCTGCGATCTGCTGTGCTTTTCGGCATTGTTGCGTGAATAGGGAAAAAGTGGTTGAACGAGAAGGTGTTGAAACCGCCACCTGGATCGTTCCACATCGCGATCGCGTCGTCGCCTGTGTTACGGAAAAACGACTGTGTAACGGTGGAGTTAGTGACCTTGGGCTGTACTGTAAACTTTTTTTTTCAACGTGAAGGCTATGCTAGTTAAGCATTATAATCTTTTTAACTCTGTTGTTTTGTTTAAGTCACCTTAGAACGGTCGTTGACCTACAAAGTTTCCTTGGGGGCTATAGCGGCAAACGAGTCTTGTATTCCCATCACCCCCGTCAGCGACAGCGCATCCTACTTGAGTCGTATTCCGCCAAACGACCTGAGTATAGTGTCCAACATCAGCCCAATTGCCATTATTACTCACATTTGGAAATGTTCCCATCACAAAATGCTGCTTTTCATTTCCCCAACCCTCAACCATTTGGGTAAAGCTAAATCTGCCTGATGTGCCCATCCAAAGATTTTCTCCTTCCCCGTCTGCTCCACTATGCTTGAACGATTGAGTGGCAGCAAGATGGTTTGCCCACTGTTGAGCATGATTTGCTAAAGTATCAGACCAAGCCAGGGGCGGAACACCGACTTTTGAACGATACGAGTTGTGGGCATTCAATATCTCTTGTGCGATACCACCAGGCGTTGAGCCTTCGACTCGTTTAAAGGATGAGATTATATCATTCCAGTCATTTGGAACCGAGGCATATTCACCTGGCGTCAGCCGAAAACTTCTTCCTTGGAAGTTCGTATGTTCAAAAAATTCCCATGTGCCAGCATACACCTTAATTGAGGAAATTCGGTCGTTCCAACCGTTGCCAAGCGAGGCAAACTCATGATCAATATTCCCTGACGTTTTTCCAGAAAAATTAGCATCAGTAAAGATTTCAATAGACATGGTAATTCTCTGAATCTCCTTTGTAATTTAACGCAACCAGATTACCCATTCCTTGACATGTATCGTGATTGGGGTGGATGAAGGCTCCAAATCAGTTGACTCACGATACTAAACTAATTCGATGACGATTGAGGAAGTCTTATCGTTGAAGTCGTCGCCTACATAAGGCGTATCAGCCGTAAACGTTTTGCTTTGTCCACCAAAGTTAATATCGCTGTAAAAAGTAACTTTCATCCCCGCAGCAATCTTCATCTGTCTTCCATGCAACTGAGAACCGCCATAAATACCCTAGTTAAAATCGACCTGATTCCAAGGTATTGTTGTGAGTAGTAGTTCGCCAACCCAAAATTGCGCTTGTGGAGGTTGGCAGAGGAGCAGAGGTGTGCTTTTAATTGGATCAATTCCTAAAAATTCTTTGAGTTTCTCGTACACTTGGTCTGCAAAACCTGACAGAGCCTGGGAAGTTTGAGAGTTCGCGTTCCAGCGCTCCTGATTTGCATACCAACTCCAATACTGCGAACTGTTCACCAGAACGTATTGCGATTGAGGTGATGAAATCATAAGTAACACTTCAACTTGAATTTGGTTAGGGTCGGGTTCGATGACATTGGGATTAGCATCGTAAATTAAATGCTATAAATTGCCATCTTTGTAGAAAACTTAGAGTTGAAAAAGTGGTTGCTCACAATTACCGAGTGACAAAGTTTGACATATCGCTTGTGCGATCATTTGAGCGTTTGGGCTGGTGTCAGTTGGCGTTCCTTCTGGCTGCTTTTGTAAACTCCATAGCATCATTCCAGCCGCGTTCGAGTCAACAACCGCCTGTGCCAAATTACGAACTTCCGGTATGGTATAAACATGTCCGCCCCATCCTTCTGGTGGAACTTCAACGCCCATGACAATGTTCCCCTTAAAATAATTCTGATAAGCAGTTAGGGCAACTTTTGGGTCATATTCAGGGCTTGCATCGTAGGACATGACGTTGAGTTGATCAATGTACTCAACTTCAGGCGATCGCAACAAGTTGAGCAATAAACCTGTTAGGGCAGCTTTCGGTTTAGCATCTGTCCATTGCCCTTCACCATAAGCACCAACACTCCAAGCTGCTATGGTGACTAAGTATGGTCTGGGTAGTGCTTGGCGAATTTCGTTAACAATCCGACGATACTCATCATCTGTTGTGCAGGTGACTTGACCGTTTGTGGATAAATACTGACCGTTATTGAACGGTTCGTAGTCAATATCTACACCATCAAATCCAAAATCTTTGACCACATCTGCGATCGCCTTAGTATTCAAAGTCGCAAAATTTTGATAAGTAGCTCCACCTACTGCTACTAACACTTTTGTGTTAGGATTTTTGCTTTTGAGATAGGCGATTGCGTCTTTTATCACCACTCCGTCTGCACTGAAATCAAGCCCTGTACCTGATAGTTTATTGCCACCCTCGTAGGTTGCATCTGGTTTTATAAAAGACACAATCACCATATTCACATAAGGCGCTATGTTAGCTAGTTGCAGTTTTTTGGGATCGTCGCTCCACTTTTCAGACCAACTCTGGAAATAGGCAACAAGAGTTTTGTTGTTATCAGCCATTAGTTTCTTCTCTTAATAAGGTTTTTGACTATTCTTTGGGTGTTGTTGGAAGCGGCAAAACTGAAGCAATTACAGGATTGCCATTAGCTATATGGATTACATTTGAAATTCCTTCTACTTTAAGAAGTGATGTTGTGTGAACGAAAAACTCTCAGATCAATTGAATCAAGCGATTAGTTTGTTTTTTACGTGAAGATTCTTATACTTCGGATGAGGAAATATGCGTCTCGTAATTTGGGATTATTTTTTGTGTCCCAAAGGTAGCCACCGCATTTTTCTAATCCTCCAGGGAAAACATTGCCCGCCCAGTCTCCACACAAGGTCATATTGATGACCATCTCCATGTCTTTGAAATATCCGGGACACGGATTGAAGCTGATGTAAGGGTTTCCCCATGTATTCGGGTCAGGTGAATCTCCAAGCACATTCGCAGGGATGTCAGCACGCTTCCAAAACCAAATTTTGATTGTCTGGTCGTAGAGCCACTCGCAAGCGTATGCTCCGCCGCCGTTCTCGTTGAATCCGTGGCCGAAAGAGTTTTCGGGTGCCATGATGCCACATCCCGTGAAAGCGTTGTTAGCGTTGCAGTCGGAATTCAAAATATTTGGGATGTTCTGGACACATCCGTTTCTGGTGTGCAATGTTGACTGGTTGCTGTTGTTCGCAGAGGGTGTCGAGTTGACTCCTTCGATGATGTCGATTTCTCCCTTTTCAGGCCATGTAGATCCAGTTCCAACTAGCCATATTGCTGGCCATACCGCCATTCCTTCAGGTATGTGGTCTAAATTGATAATGAACAGCCCTCCATTATACTTTTTATCTGTGTAAATACGGATTGCCTTTCTTTGGCGTTTCTCTTCAGGGTTGTAGCCCTCCGATTCAACGTCGATTTTAATTTTGTTTCCATCGACAATATTGATGAGCTCGCCCCACTTCCCGTATTTTACATAGCCGTGGGTTGGGTCGTCCTGGTCGAAAAAACTCCATTTGTCACCTTTTTCATTCCCGTTGATGAACTGATTTCCAATCCAACTATCTTGAAGAGTATATGCCATAGTTGATAATGCCTCCTTTGAAGAATTAAGTAGCGTGTTTAGATTCCCAACTTCTTGGAGAAGTGGGAAATCTAAACTCCTTAGCAAGAAAGGTTCTCGCCTGGGGTAACACCTAACATCCCGGTAAACTGTTGATAGAGTTGTATTCTGTGTTGAGCTTGTGAAGTTGGCTGTCCTTTGCCACATTCGATGCCGCCGTTGATGATGTTGATGGTCATTCCGAAACCAGACGTGTTGATAGCATTGTGGCACGATGTTTTTGGTGGTTGGGGAGTCATCCAGAACCACAGTGCTGTCATGAAGGAAATGGCACTATCCGTTGAAACCAGTTCAGGATTGTTAAGCACATCCTTTCCAATGGCTTGTCCGCATGCACCGTAGTTATAGTTCCACGACAATTGGATTGGTCCACGACCATGATAGTTTTTGCCCGCCGCGCATGGATATGTAGTGTTCGCCTGACAGTAATTGCTTTGCGGGTTTTGCTCTTCAATGTATTGTAGACCCCCCGTCTCGTGAGAAACATTAGCTAGAAATGCAGCTGCCTCGCGTTTACGTTGCTCCAACGAACCCTCGTTGCAGAACTGCGGGTACTTTTGAGTTGCCGCAATCAGACTTTCATAAGTGTAAAATTGATTACGGTTGGGAAACATAGTCTCAAAAGTTTGACGAGACACTATATTTGCAAAACCATCACCTGTACTTCCACCTGTGCTTCCATTACCAGAGTGAGGAATGCATACTTCCTGACCTATTTGTAATTTACTAGCATCTTCTTCCTTGAATGAAGTGCCATCTGGTTTCAGAATTTCATGCCAACGGTCACTATTATGCAACTGTTGTTGGGCAACGCTAGAAAGCGTATCTCCGGTCTTGATTATGTATGAACTACCTGTTTTACAACTCATAAATTTCCCCTTTTTCAAATTAGAAGCTTGATTTTTACATCTGATTGGAATTCAAATGACTATTTTTTTGTCTTTAATAGTTTATGATTCCATCATCATCAACCACAAGATTTTTGTCTAAATCTAACTGCGAATTAACTACAGACCCGTCTATTTTTTTACAAGAACTCTTGATTGTGTGATTATCTTTCTCAAGAAAAGTATTGGTACAAGAATCTTGATAATTTCCTTCACTTTTCCATGCCAATGTACCATCATTATTTGTAATATATCGTCCCAAATTCAGATATTGCCCCGATTCGCCTCCAGAACTACTTTTACAATATACCGTTAATGTTTGATTTCCAGTCATATAAGCACGCTGGCAAAGATTACTAAAGCGACCGTCCGCGCGAGCTTCCGAAGCTGATACAACAAAGAAACAGAAGCTCATTAATATTGTTATTAGACTCAGGACTACACGTTTAGATTGTTTGATTAAATTAGAACTTACGCATTGACAAAACTTTGCGTATGTAGTGTGTGCCATTTTAAACATAAAATACCTGAAATTGCTAATTTTTGAACCAAGAAAACATAATTTTATTTCTACTTTTTATATAGGTATAAGTGAAATCAAATTATGCACTTAACCAAACAGAAAGTGGATATCTTAATCCCAACTAATAGTTACCTTCAATTCTCGAGAATTTGGATGTTCAATTAAAGAACTTTGCTCACAAACATCATCAAAAGGGAATCCGTAAGCTTTGTTGTCTATGCTATGAAGATGCCAGAATTGAGCATAGTAATTAGCTGGAGCATTTTTATAGAATTCCGAAGGATTACACTTATTTGCTGGATTCTTTACTATGTGCCTGTTAAACATGGCGCTAATTTGAGCTTGAATTGCTAATTGGATCGGATCACCTGTCGCAAATACTCCATCACATCTAAAAACTTCTGAAGATTTAGGATAGTGTATTGTATATTTGACATTAGGTGAATCGGTTTTAGTAAAAGTGAAAACGTTATTTTCTACTTTTCCAATAAATTTTCCCTGTGGCATTGTCAGTTCAAGTTTATTTGACGTGTAATATTGCCACATCTCGCGAATATAATTGTCGAAGTATTTTGCTTGACTACCACCGTCGTTAAAATCACCTTTAAATGGCGATATTATTCTGTATGGTTTCTGAACCAAAGATTTAAACTCTTCTGGCACATTACTAGAATATTTATCAAATAAAACACTCCTTGATTCAGTTATGCCAGCTTTTTTGGGTTTATCAGATGTAATTAATTCAATCACCATCGGAAATCCAAATTGATCTACTTGAGTAGTATTACCGTGAAAACCACCACCATCAATGGTAAACTCTAACCAATCATAGTAAACATCTATATTGGGATCAGATTTATTAGCCGTATTCGGTTGAATAAGGGTATTGTCCTTACTGACTTTTAAATATAGCGGTGAACCTAGGCTAATGTAAGCTCTACCTGAATCCATCTGCGGAACTTCTATTTGAGGAACATCACTTGTTTTATGTAAATAATTACACCAACTTTCCCCATTTTTAGTTAGATGACCTGGTGCATCATTATCGCTAACCTTACATGGAATTAAGACGCCGTTTTTATCGAGGTGACAAGTTTGATGTGATGCATTTAGACCAGTAATTACAAAGTAAATTTGATCGGAGTGATATTTTTGCTTTGTATTATTGAAAAATGAAAATTTCATTTCGGTTTTCCTTGAAATTTTAGTTTCGTGGCGAATTTTGACTGAATGTGTTGAAAGGAAAGAAATTACAATTCAATTACAAAATTGCGGTAACAGACTTTACACCTAGATTGATTGCTTCAGTAACGTTATCGACAAAGATATCAATCTTGTTACCTATAATTGCCGTTCCGATATCTAGGGCAGCGGCAGGTACTCGTGTACCATCCCAAAGCACTAAAGTAAAATTTGTTAACAAGGGAATTACTTTTGGGTCTACTGCACACTGTAAACGTCCTACACTCTGACCTTGGCATCTTGACTGTAACTGACCTGCAAGTGCTGCTTTCAATGTCACTCCATGTACACCAGAAGCAGGTGGATGGCAGTTAGTCTCCTCCATACTGTAAAATCTGGCTTCTAGATTTATTGGATTACCAGAGGGAAGAGGTACAGGAGTAGAAATTGGAATACAAACTTCTTGACCCACTTGTAAATTAGAAGCTTCTTGCTCTGTAAATGCGGCACCATCTGGTTTAAGAATTTCACGCCATCGGTTCTTATTACCTAATTGCTGTTGGGCAATTGTAGAAAGCAAATCTCCATGCTTAATAATGTATGAACTTCCACGTATACAAGACATAAATGAACTCCAAACAAATGCTATAAAAAATTATTTTGTTATACATGCTTCCGTGTATAATTACCAGAGTTATCGAGATACCAGAGACCATAGTGTCCCTCGGCGCCATTAACTCCTTGCCAAGGAGGGTCTTGCTTGTTTGGGTTGCTTTTCCAAGGTTCATCAATTGCCTCAAACAAGTAAGTAACTACACGTTGCTCTGATGCCCACTTATTGATTGCTTCAAAGTATTTCAAGAGATTATTGACGTTATTGTCTGTATTATTGAAGCTAATTCCCCTTGAAGGCCACCCAGTCTCACCAATCATCACCTCACATTTTGAGTTAATTGGAGCAACTGCTGATTTAATCCTATTGAATGCTTGACTCACACCATTCACACCGTCTTGGGAGTAGGCGCATTTTTATCAGGATAAAGATTGCACTGAATAAAATCGCAGTTTTGGATTAGTGTCTTAAGCTCTTTGTAAAATGAACTGTTTGAATCGGTAATCTTTTCAAACAGATTTGAGCGAACACCAACTTTGATATTAAGGTTATGAGCCTTCTGCTTATTAGCCAGAATCATGGCGTTGACTGCATTAGTTGTTTGTGCGTCAACAATATATTCATTAGTAAAAACGAATGAAGTTACCGTGTTATGAAACACCGCGTTTGCTTCTTTAGCTGCTCTTAATGCCGCTTCAATTTCTACTTGTTGCAGTGCTGCATCTGACTGCTGGTAAATACCCTGAGCAACTTCAATCACAACTTGACCACGACGCTTATTTAACTGGGCAACGGCGCCTGCTATATGACAGTTAGAATCAACTTGATTCCAAGGAGTTGTTGGTGGGTAATATCCAGCATACCCCATACTATAAGTGCTAATTTTAGAAAATTGAGATGCAATCACCTCCAACATCTTTACAATATCTTGCTGACTGTAAGAATTCCACAGAGGAGTTGTAGCGTTTGGAGATGTTCTTATCCAGTGACCTACATAAGGTTGAAAGGCGGCGCCGAGAAATTGAGACATAATAATACCTCAAATTGATGAATAAAGTTCTGTAACTTAGGGTGGAAGCATCCTTATAGAGTTAAGACTTACGCAGCATTAACAAGAATTCGCTTTCGACTTTGTACAATGCCATGATATTTTCCTTTAAAAACTAAGTAGTTTGGTGAGGAATTTAAGGGTTAGCTTGTTGACTAACTCTTTCTTTATTTCCTTACTTACATCAATAATAGCTTTGAGAGAATGGATTGTTAATTAACTATTTTTCGGGAATTAGATAATTAATAATTAATTATTTTTAGATTGTATTAATGTGAAAGCCTTCTAGAAATAAGCAGCAGTAAGTGACCATTACACACTACTACTGCTCCTTTGTCTTCATACTCGGTAAATCTAAAATTTAAGACTTATTTAGCCTTATGCTGTTATGATGTTTGCAATCTTTAGTTTTGAATAAGTTTGCAACGCTGTGCCTTTCTCCAAGCATGAGGAGTATTTTGATGGTAGTCACGAAACTGGCAATAAAAATGATTAATATTTTGATAGCCTACTTGTAAAGCAATCTGATTAACAGACTCTTCAGTTGACAATAGTAAAGCTCTTGCTTGGGTCAACCGACGCGAGATAATCCAATCATTGACCGTTTTTCCAGTAAGTCTTCGTACTATATCGGTTAAATAAGCTGATGAATAACCGACTGCTTGAGCTGTTTGTTTCAAGTTAATAGGTTGATGATAATTTAATTCAATGAACTCGAAGACCTCACGCAGTCGGGGAATAGATGGAAATATAGACTCTTGAGTATTTGATTTTGTACTTACTTCAATAGTAGACAATTTCTCCTGTACTAGTTGAACATGAATAATATCATTATCTGTGCCAACTACCTCAAAACCTGCTGTTTGCAAGCATTCCATTAAGAGGTTTTTAGTTTTAGTTTCAGCATCAATTACTAAAATACTGACCATTTTATTTTCTAATATTTAATAGAGTTCTCAACTGATAAGATTTCATCACTTGAAACCCCTTCTATTTAGAGGTTCAGGGTAAGCGAATCTCAAATTTGATTGACAACACATACATTTAATGCATTAAAGATAGAATAGATATTTATAGTTCGGTTGATTTCTACAGGCTAATAGCGATCGCCATTGTTGGTACGTATTCTGATTTGCCATTGGACTGACTGGGATTGATCGTCATGGGTAAATGAGCGATGCCTGCGGCGGTTAATATCTCTCATTTTATTGATAGCGATCGCCTACACTTCTGCCACGATCTCTGGACAACAAATTAAACGTAAAGGTGTCCAAAAATATGTTGGTCGTGTTAAAGAATATGGACGTACTGCAAGGCGGCATAGCAGCTTTTTTATTGGCTTATATGGTCAAACCTGGGTCAATTTTTTGGAACCATGTCAAGAATTTACTTACGGATTTAATGAAACTAAATCGCAATAAATGCAAGTATTATCAACGGGGTCTCAGGGTTATGGAGCTTATTTTATCCGCATCCTAGCCTTTTTTGTCGCCCCGTCAGGAATTATTGCTTATAATCTAACTATTATTAGTCGAGAAACTCTTAAAAAGAAAATAAACTATCACGTTTTTGTTTGAAGTTATTACCATCTATTAAACTTGAGTGTAATTAAATGCTACAGTATCAAAAGTAGCGGGAGGATAGGTAAAATTAGCTTTGTTAATAATCAATACTTGGCATATGTAACTATTGATTATTAACAAAGTTTTATATCTGATTTGCTCAACAGTTTCGCACCGGGAACTAGTCTAAACTCCAGTAGCTAGATATAGGATTCCTATTTGATTTTTGAAATATATGTAGTAATGTATTTTTCACATATGATTTAGGATTTCTATAATGCATCTATAGCTTTGACTATCGCCTTAATTTGAGCAGCAGGATTACCTGTGATGGTCGCATTTACAATAGCGCCTCCTAAACGAATAAACAAATCGACGAATTGGAGGCTTTTCCGGATATCATCGAGATTTTCAACTGCTTCTAACACTTTTTTAGTTGCTTTGTCAATTTCTATTTTAGCATTCTGTAAATCTGTTTCTACTAATATATCTCTCATGCCTTGTGTATCTAGCTCTTGTGCCTTAAGTATCTCCTGGGTAATTTTTGAATTTCTTTCTTGAATATTTTCTTTAATTTGATTTATTTTTTCTAAAGAAGCACCTGTATTAATAAAACCTTGATGTTTCGCTTGCAAGTTTGTTCTTTGAGTCATCAATTTTTGTGATACTTGACGGTGCTGTTCAGCATGATCAAATAACTCATCTGGTGTCAGTTTAGTAGTCATCTGAGGTTTCCTTAAATTATAAAGTTATTTTTTGGGGAACAATATTTCAGATTTTTTCGTAAGGGATTTCAAGTCTTTCGTGTATCCATTAACCATTTCTTTGACTAAAGTAGGAGATGGTTCTTCTCCTGTGACATACATCCCTTTTAACTTTTGATGATCAGCAGCTATATTTTTCAGAAGGAATAAATAGTCTTTGGCGAAATCTTTTTTGGCTTCAATACTACTGTTAGCTTTTTTCCAATCTTGATCAAATGTATGTTCTGTAGTGGTTTGTGCAGATACACTTTCGGTTTGTGGTGCACTCAAGATTCGACCCAAGTAATACCGATAATAATTATCTAAAGCAGCTTGCTCATTTTCTAAGACACCATTTATATAGCCTTTTGTAACTGCTTTCTCCAGAGCAGTGCTTAAAGTTTGTAAGTAATCATTAGTTCCAATGATTACACTTTTTAACTGATCGCGACGATAAGCTTCTGTAGCAATTCGGAAAAGAAACTTAGCGATTTCTGTACCTGCATCGACGGCATTTTTTTGTTCTTCCTGAGTCAACCCTGGTAGACTTCTCAGAGAATTGTTAATTTCATCTAAATTTTTATCATAATTAATAATATTATCTGATGCAAGTTTTCCTAAAGCGTCTAAATAGTCCAAAATCAATGCATTAACGTCGTTTAAAGACTGGCTTGCTGCTGCCGGATTTCCTTTACAAATTTCTCTAGCGCCTTTTCGATCTTTGTCAATTTCTCCGAAATTTTCTGTAGGAATATTTAATAGGCTAAGTTCGGCTGTGCGGCGACAGGACTGATAAACATCATTAGCCATTTCCGGAAAAATAGTTATTGCTTGACCGCGCAGTTTAGCAAGCTCTTGTGCTGCTTTAATATCTGCTCCAGTTGTTCCACAACTCACTAAAAAAAATGTCACAGCTAACAGAGTTAAAGATGTTTCCTTCGTTTGCATTCTAATAATTTCCTCAAAAAAACTAAATATGAAACCACATTTTTATTAACTGCTATTGGGTAGCCATAGCAAGTATAGTAGCCACTTTTCGGCGTTGGTTATTTTGTACTATTGCAGTTGAGTTCATGTTCTATTTAAATACAACACAATTCATTGCAGTATATGTCATTTTTAATACCAATAAAGCAGTAATTATAACAACTAGTTTCAACCGAATAGCACTAATATAAGCACAAATCCTGTGTTAATAGGCTTTTTATAATATCAAATACTTACCTGTTGATTATGGCGAAAATAGAAGGTTCATGTCGCCAAGTGCAGCCTTGTAAGGTCTTGTAAAAATCGGTCATTTTTTAGGGTTAATTGATAAGAAATACAAATCATAACTTTGCCTAGTTTGTCTCCTTTTAGGTAATGTTTTTTAGTTTCGAGACGGAGCAATAATAGGCATCACCGCGCCAAAACGGGAAATTTGTACGCTAAGGCTGAAATCAAGATGGGACAAGCTTTTCAAGACGTAATTTCTACCATTATTTTGGTGAAAAAACTATGATTATGCAGCTAGTTTTGATCAAGTTTTAACGAAAAATCGTCGTTTCAGGCACTTGAAATTTTCTTAGCGTACTATTTTCTTGGATTGGCACGGTGATGTTAACTTCTGCCGCAAACATCAGAGACGTTTATTTACCTTGCCATGATCCGGATCATGGTGAGGCGACGGGCATAAAATTTGACCCCTCAAAACTTTTCAAACACCCTCTAAGCAATTACTGAAAAACAAGTTCATAATTGTTTCCTTTGTTACTTACAGCCGCATATATTGCTTGTCTATTATATCCATCAAGGTTATTGGATACTCTTGCATTTTCACAACTGCGTTCAACATCAGATTTAGGTGTTTTCGTTTTAAACTTTCAGACTTTAGTATCCGGATTTCTTTCCCAGTCACCGTCCAATTTAAGCCAATCTTTTGGGCTATTTGTCTTTAGTCCCCATTCCCACGTTCTACCACCATCAGAAGCTGCAAAGTAACATACAGGGTAAGCAGGGTCAGTACTGGTGTTTTGAGCGCTAGCTGCTGAAATAGGAACAAATAAGTACAAAACTGTAAGCAAACTTAGAAATACTAACTTTACTGACAATTTAGAAAAAACGTTCAGTTTTTCAAGTAATTTAGATTGCAAATTGACATTTTGGTTAGCCATAAGTCCTCTAAATTTGTAAAGTGCTCAGTCACGCTTGTCTTATTTCACTTTTCTCAAGGAGCGATCGCCTACAGCGGACACCTAAAACCTCAGCTTCTTACCGTTCTTACGGATATAAGAAGACCTACAGCCTCTACATGTCATGACTAGTTGACCTCAATTTGTACCGCTATTATTCATCGCCCAAATATAATATTGGTAGTGATTTCAAATGTGAGGAATAGTGCCACTTCGCTCTTATATTCAGAATAATAGCCAAGTAATATATGAATAAAACAGAGCAAATTAATGCAGATAAAGGCGAATAAAAGGGCAGTTAAATGCGGTTATTAAAATCATTTATTTTCAGTGATGACGGTTATCGGGAAAGGCAGAGGGCAGGAGGCAGAAGGCAGAAGGAATACTGCTTCCTGTCCTCTGCTGTGACCGTAGGGAACAAGGGTTTAAGACCCCCACTGAACTCTTGTTCAGTGGCTCCAAGTCAGGAGGGGTCTGAATCCCCTTTTGACTTGTTCCTTCTGCCTTCTGCCCTCTGCCTTCTGCCTTCTTCAATATAATTACCTATACTTAATTAAGTTCCAAAACTTAGAATCTAAAATGGGCTATTACCAATGACTCAGAAAAGTAGACGCCGTGGTTTTTTCGCTAGTGATGAAGGCGTAAAAAAGCTACAAGTAAGAATGAATGAGAAAAGCTATATTCAAGAAGAGCTTGCTACCCAAGCAAACGTGAGTGTTGATCAAGTCAAGCGACTACTTAATCCTCACTGGGGATACAAAGTCCAGAGAGATGCGATCGAGAAAATTGCTCTTGCTTTGGATTTGACACCAACAGACATTGTCGTTTCCCATGAGTGGTATCCTCCTCAAGGAAACTTACAGCCAAGACAAATCACAACTCATTTGCAGACTGAGAAGGTAGATAGCGCTAGAATTTTCATTAGCTACTGCACCCAAGAGCCAGACTTTAGTTTAGTTCAGCAATTGGCTGAAGGCTTGAAAGCATCTGGAAAACAAGTGTTTTTAGGCAACGAGAGTGAAGCAGACTGGCGGTATCGCTTTGATGAACAACTAGAGCATTGTGAATGCTTAGTATTCTTGTTATCTCCTCAAGCAGCTGTTAGCGAAATGGTCATTGAAGGAATTCAACGGGCTAGGGAGTTACATGCTGCTAGACTCAAGAACAAACCAGCTATTCTACCCATCTGTATTGGTGAAGGTATAGCACTAAACCACGATCTGCGCGGTTACCTGGAAGGTATTCAAGCCTGGAAGTGGAGAAAGCCTGCCGATACTTCAATACTTGTTCAAGCAGTTATCAGCCTACTCTCAGAAGACCAAACACAAGTAGCAAGTAGACTTTTGAAAGTACCGACAACCGTATTCTCTATTGTAGCAATTTCAGAAGAACGTCCCTTTCCAGTAGCAGAACCAGAACTGCCTGTGGGTCAAGTTCAACTTGCTTCTGCCTTTTATGTAGAACGTCCTCCAATCGAAACTCGCTGTTACAAGGAGGTTTTGCAACCAGGTGCCCTGATCCGTATTAAAGCGCCTAGACAGATGGGAAAGACTTCGTTGATGGCACGGATTTTGTATCAAGCAAGAGAGCATAACTATCGCACAATTCCGCTGAGTTTTCAGCTAGCCTCATCTGAAGTTTTCACTAGTTTAAATAAATTTTTACGCTGGTTTTGTGCCTGCGTTGGGCAGAGTTTGCGCTTGCCAAATCGATTGCCTGAATTTTGGGACGATATTTTAGGTAGCAGCTGTAGCAGCACTACTTACTTTGAAGATTATTTATTGGCAGAAGCTGACAGCTCTGTAGTTATTGGTTTAGATGAAGTTGATCGAATTTTTTCGCAACCAGAAATTGCTAACGACTTTTTTGGTCTGCTGCGTGCTTGGTATGAAAAAGCGAAATATGGCAATAGCAGTAGCGACATATGGAAAAAACTTCGATTAGTAGTGGTACATTCCACAGAAGTTTATATTCCCATGAACATCAATCAATCACCTTTTAACGTGGGACTAGCAATTGAGTTACCAGAGTTTAATCAGGAGCAGGTAACATATTTAGCACAGCGGCATAAATTAGATTGGAAGTTTGCTCATGTCGAAGAATTAATGAATTTAGTGGGTGGACATCCATATTTAGTACGATTAGCTATGTATCACATCGCTCATAACGAGATCACACTCTTACAATTGTTGCAAACAGCCGCCACGGAAGCTGGACCTTATAATGACCATTTGCGTCGCCATTTGTGGAATTTGGAACAGTATCCAGAGTTAGGTGCACTTTTCAGCGAAGTAGTTACTACAAACAGACCTGTTGAATTAAAGCCAACAGTGGCATTTAAGTTATACAGTATGGGTCTGGTAAAGAAGGAAGGCAATTATGTAATACCACGCTGTGATTTGTATCGTCAGTATTTTCGAGAGCGTTTATTAGCCACTAGAAAAAATCTAATATAGACCAATACCTTTGCCAATTTACGAAGAGCATCCCAAATGTGCAAAAATATTGGACTTTGGACAAAAAAGTAGTGTTCGCGTACAATATACGCAATTTTTGTTTACCTAAACAACGCTGTTTTCTATTTTTCCTCTGCCTAGAGTGACAAAAGCGTCCGAGGAAAGTGATCGCATTCCCAATGAATGTAAAGAAACATTTCTGTTTCTTAGAAGAGGGCTAATGCATTACTTGATTTAGCAATACTGAAAATTCTGAGCTAGGGAGCAAATTCCTTATAAATTTCCTCAAACAATGATTTAATACTATCGTCATTTTGTCTCTCAACGCGCTGAAAAAAATCATCTTTAACTTTTATAATGTTACCGAGCTTAGTTGGATCCAGTTTCTGGACATTAGGTAACCAAGCAGTATGCAAGCTAAAGCCAAAGTTTAAGTCTGGATGACTCAGTTTACAAATTGGTCCTTGTTTTAAACTCTCAGCCTTAAAAATCCAGATTTCATCACCCGTAGACACGTTATTCTCAGATAAATCAGAAATTACAATGCAGACAATGTAACCAGATGTCGAAGATTCTGTATTACTATTACGGGGAATAAACTGAGGTGAATTAACCGTGCATTTCGGAGGAAATGAATAAAAGTCTTGATCGATTTCAAGTTTTTTATCAGGTCGAGTTTGCAGTTTAAACAGACTGGGTAGAGATGCTGCTGGTTTCCCTGGGTTTGAGGCTATGTTAATCACATCCTCAAGAGGAATTGTTCGATATTTATAATCCTTGTAAAGATCATGTACATATTTAGTTTGCAAATTGGTACATCCCCAAGAAATCCAGTATAGAGTATCTATAGTTTTTGGTGCTGCCCCATCCCAGATAGCAGAGAATGCTCCATAGTGAGTATAGAGAGCTAAACCCCAAGTTTGATCCCCGTAAACTCTCTCTCCATCACTTTGCTCTCCATCGCCCTGCTTTTTCAATATAACTCCAGTTTTAGCATCAATCACATAACGTCCTGCATAGTTAATATCAGTTGGACCACCCGATAGTGCGCCTTTAAACCCATCAAGGATGACATCTAGTCCAGCAGGAGGTCTATCAAATTTCCGCAACCATTCCGCTGAATCTGAGGCACACATATGAGCGACATGCAATGTAATCTGATTATCAGGATTCTCGTAGTTAAGCAAGAAGTGTCCTGTTTCTCTGGGAATGGTAATGCGTTTAGCCGTTACTGTTTCAAAATCATTATTGAGATCGGCACGATTAATAATGTACAGAATCGTCTTATCTAACTGAGGTTTACCGAATATGGGCCTAGTACACTCTGCCAGTTCTTCAGGGCTGTAGAAAACTCCATCAATACTTAGTTTAAAAGCAGTATCAATCAGGACAATGTAATCTTTGCTAAGTCCCATCTGATGGATAGTTTGCTGAATTTTTACAGGTTTTATCTCAGCGCCATCGATGTATTCTACTTTCCATTTTTTTAAATCTTTGTTACCATTCCAACGAATTAGATACGTTGAATGATCCTTACGCAAACCAAACTCTTTATCTAGAGATTGTTCTTTTGTTTCAGCTTCGTTTATGAGAGATTTTATTCTATGATTAGTACTATTTGTTCTTGTTACAGCATCTGCTTTAATTATGTCAACAGCCTTTCTAAGGTCTTTAACGACATCGACTTCTGCTGAATCTAAATCAGAGAACACATTTGGATACATTAGATTTAGAAGATTTAAAGCAATCAGGTGCTTGTAATCTTCATGTTTATTTATTTCTTCTTCCGTAACATCTTGTTGCAGTCGTCTAAGTTCTGGCTCGACTTGCTGCCGCAATTTTTGCCGAGTTTCGGCTGTTTTTGTCTCATAATAGCGAATGGCTCTTAAAATACGTTCTGACATTCCTGCATATTGAACAGTAAAGAGCTCTCGGCGATCAATTGGATCGAAGACGGGATGCGCGGTGCTAAAGATAAATGGAAAGGGCCAGAAGCTCATATCATCAGGCTGAACCCAGTTATCAACAGCACCAATGGGAGTGATCAACTCAAGGGTCAAAGGATCAACTTCATAAGGACGACCTACATCCCAAGTGACTAATAAACGATCTTGCTCGTCAGTGGGAAAGCGAAATGGCTGTAGACCCGTATTAATTTGATTGTATAAGCCCAGTCTAGGAGAAATCCGCGCTATACCAAAATCCCTAAATTTCCAAATTTCGTTTGATTGTGTATTGGTAATGCGATCGGCATAATAGCAAGGAGTTTTCGTATCTTTTGCTAAGATGAAAGCTTTGCCAGGTTCTGACTTTTCTCCTTGCTTGTTGAAGTCAATGCGATAAATTTTACCAGTTCCATTTAGTAAAGGAATACCAGTACCATAGGGATCGCTAAGAGTTCCAACAGGAGCCACAATGAACATATGTCCCTGTAAATCAGGAGGTAAACTTCCCTCTTTTATTTTAAGTAAAAGGGGGAAGTTTACATCATTTAATCTCATAAGAGATAGTGGAAGATTTGGAGGATTTTTTACCATCTTTTTTTCCTATTAAATATCTTCAACCTTGTGTAAATCAAATATTTTACACTTATTAGTCTTAATTTATAAACAGTATTACTCCATCTTTCCATTTCTTATTTATATCTACTATTATTTCCATATCTACCTCTAAATTTATAAAACTGTTTGATGTCAAACCTGAAAAAATCAAACTTATAAAGTTAAAATTAAGCTTTTATCTTTTAAAACTTGCTTCAGCCTGCCTGAGATCAAATTACCTCTGTAGTACAAGCTCATAACTTAGGCTTTCATCTATGGTCAGAATTCTCTATTGCATCCTGCTTATTGTTTTTTCTTACGCCGATTTCTTCAGCAAATATATTATTTGTATCAATTAAATATTTTTTTGAGTTTTTAATTATAGTATTACAAAAATTACGTTCCCTCGCGTCCGCATTTAGACTATTGCTCAAATAATCAAACAACCAAGTACAGGCTTGTCGGGTTAAACTTCCCAAGCTCAATTCTGGCAGCGTATTTAGATCGAGCAAAATCATCCGGTGATCAAAACCAGCAGATACAAGTAATTGACCATCTGGACTAAATTTCACACTATTTACAGGAGCAGAATGTCCTTCTATAGTTCGGATTTCTTTGCCTTTGAGATTCCAAAGTTTTACAGTTCCATCCCAACTAGCTGAGGCAAGCATCTGGCCATCAACGCTAAAGTTAACCTCTGTAACTACATCATTATGTCCTTTTATACGTGTTAATTATTGCCCATTCAAACTCCAGAGCCTGATTGTTTTATCTGCACTAGCTGAAGCTATTAATCGATTATTAGGACTGAAGCTAACACTGGTAACTTCATCCTGATGACCCTTGAAAGTTTTCAATAATTTTCCATCAATACGCCAGAGCTTAATGCTACTATCTGCACTGGCAGAGACTATTAATTGACCGTCAGAACTGAATTTAACACTTGTTACTGGAGCTTCATGTCCAACAAATGTCTGAAGTTCTTGACCATCTCTACTCCAAAGTTTAAAAGTATTATCCTGTCCTGTAGATATAATTGTTTGACCATTTGGGCTAAAACTAGTTTTAAGCCTAACGTGTCCAGGGATTGTAAGTAGTTGTTGACCATTAGAATTCCAAAGGAGGATACTGCCATCCCAAAATACTGTAGCAAGGGTATGCTTATCTGGACTAAAGCTAATACTCCAAACTGCATAACTTTTTTTATCTGTTCCCTGCTTAAGTATATTGATTTGTTGTCCTTTGCGGTTCCAAAGCTTAATAGTTCGATCCCAGCTAGTAGTAGCTATTGTTTGACCATCGGGACTAAAGTTCACATCTGTGACTTGGGCATCATGTGCTTGAAATATTTGCAAATTTTGCTCTCTATCTTTTACTGTCCAAAGCTTGATGGTGTGATCCCAGCCACCCATCAGTAAATATTGACCATCAGGGCTAAAATTTAATCTAGAAATTTGAGCAGTAGTTTTAAGAATTTTCGCATCTTCTTGCTCATCCGGTTTCCATAACCTGACTGTACTATCAGAACTGACGGCAGCTAGGATTTTACTATCAGGGCTAAAATGGATATCCCAGATTTGAGCATGAGTACCAAGCAAAGTTCTTAATTCTTGACCATCCAAAGTCCAAACTTTAATAGTTCCATCATTACTGGATGAGGCAATTTTATGACCGTCAGGACTGAAGATAACTTCAGTTACTGTATCTTGATGCCCTGTGAATGTTTGCAACTCCTTGCCATCTAAGCTCCACAGCTTAATTGTGCTGTCTGCACTACCAGAAGCCAAAGTCTGCCCATCAGGGCTAAAACTAAGTCCCCAAATCCATCCCTTATGACCTTGAAAGGTTTGTAACTCCCTACCCTCTAAACTCCAGAGCTTGATAACGCCATCAGATCCAGCCGAGGCAACATACTTTCCATTAGGGCTAAATGCAACTTCCCAGACTTCAGCAGTATGACCTTTTAAGGTATGCAGTTCCTGTCCTTCTACACTCCATAACTTGATTGTGTGGTCGGAACTAACTGATGCAACCGTCTTTCCATCAGGACTAAAAACAGCATTCCAAACTTCAGCTGTGTGACCTCGTAAAGTTCGTAGTTCTTTTCCTTCAATATTCCATAATTTTACAGTTCCATCCCAACTAGCTGAAGCAACCATACGACCATCTGGGCTGAAACTAGCTCCCATAACTGGAGCACTGTGCCCTTCAAAGCGGCTATGCTCTTTTACTGCCTGTAAGCTTTGTTGGAGACTGTTTAGAATCGCAGGCTCTATGCTTGGTGCGCCCCAGCCAACAGAGTGCAGCCTTCTACTAGCTTGTAGAGATAAAATTAAGGCATCCAAAGTTTGAGGGCTGTTAGATAGAAAGGTGTTTGAAGAAGAAGTTAGAGCTTTAATTTTTAAAGTAGGGAGTTGTTCTAGGGCGTGTCATCAATTGAGCCAAATGACAGAAGCAGCCAGATAAATTGCACCTAGGGACTTCCAAGGAATAAATTACTCAGAAAAAATCATAAGTTGACATTTTCAAGATAATGATAATCATTATGAGGAGGTAAGTGGTGGTTGCCGACGGCAACCAC
>NZ_CAXTNE010000045.1:0-3600 GCF_964245445.1 uncultured Nostoc sp. | reverse complement strand
AAATTAATATTTTTAATTTTTAATTATTATTAAATTTTTTTTTTGTTTTTTTGGGTGGGTGCCCGACGCAACCCACCACTTACCTCCTCAAACACTCATAGAAAACTCTGCACTCTGTAAATAATGTCAGGTGCATGGTCATAATTAGTATTGATGATTTTATAGTAAAAACATTTTAAAACTGGTGATGAAAATTAAGTGTTGACACAACAAATATCAACAATCCACTTGCCTAAATTGGGAAATTTTTCATGTTTCGAGTTAGTGAGACGCTCAATTTGTTTTTCGACAGCAGACATAGCATCCTTGGTAAGCTTAACCCCAGTACAGTAAGTTTGAGTCACTAATTTAACCATAGGATGTTTACCTTTCCAGGTCATATTTTTAGCAAAGTTTAAAGCTGTTTCAACTTCGTCCAAAATACTGCCATTCCAAGAATTTTCTAATATACCCCATACTCGCTCAATTGGATTATATTTGCTATGGTAGGGTGGATAGTAGGCTAAACGTATATTAAGTTGGTTAGATTGAGCGAACTCTACTATAGCAATCTGGAATCATTCGTGAGAAAATACGTAGGAGGTTTTAAGTAGTTTGAATGACTAAGGTTAGGGTGCGGTGATGTGGATGCGATCGCTAGAAGAGTTTATCGAAAATAGCCAAGATAAGCGTGAAGTTCAACCAGCGATAGCAGTCAAGATGTTGCTGTGTGGATACAAGCATGAAGAGATAATGCCAATACTGGGGGTATCGAGTGGTTTCATCAGTAAGTGGAAAAAAGCAATTTTTCAAAGAGGAGTGGAAGGTTTAAAGCTAGCTCATAAAGGAAGTTGTGGGCTATTAAGCCAAGAACAGCGTTCCTCAATCATAGAGTGGCTGTTAACAAAAAATAAATGGACTTTGAACGAGCTAGAGTATGAGATCAGCCGCAAATACGGCGTTACTTTCTCCTCAAAGCAAAGCTACTATGATTTATTTAATGAAGCACGTATCAGTTGGAAGAAAACTCAAGCACACAACCCAAAATATGATGAAGAATTAGTCGCGTCAAAAAAAAAGAGATTTGTGAACTGCTGGCAAAGCGACGTGAGGAAATAGAATCTGGAGAATTAGTCGTATTCATGGTCGATGAATGTAATTTATTATGGGGAGACGTAAACGGCTATGTTTGGGGCAAAACAAGCGAACGAGTATCAGTACCTGTGGGCAATGTTCGTTATAAACAAACATATTTCGGTGCATTAGACTATAAAACAAAGGAATTTTTCATTTTCAAGGCAAAAAAAACTAATTTTGAGACTACAATTGGTTTCTTAAAATATCTTCAATTCATAAGTCCTCAAGCCAAAATTTTAATTATTTGGGACGGTGCTAGTTACCACCGTTCAGGGCAAATTAAAGAGTATTTAGACTCGCTCAACGCAGAATTAGAAAAAGAACAATGGTTAATAACTTGCGAACGCTTTGCCCCAAATGCTCCACAACAAAACCCTGTAGAAGACATCTGGTTACAAGGAAAAAGATTGATTCGAGAATTTTACTTTTTTTGTCATTCTTTCTCTGTGGTTAAAGGGTTATTTGAATTAGGAATTGATTGTCAAATTTTTGATTTTCCTAAGTTGCATGAATATGGTGTTTTCTCATGAATCATTTAGGATTGCTATATACGCTTCATGAACTGGGTACGCCGCGAATTATTCTCTCCTCCATTATCTTGATTAAGAATCAGTGTTTTGATATCTGGAAACCGCCAACTCTCACTTTTCCAAAAATCTTCTAGAATATCAATAATAAAATCACTCGTTACTTGAGACTTTGTAAAATATAAAAATAGTTCATCTAACTCTGGCAGGAAGATTCCATAAGGCGTTACGGTTGTTTTTGGATTATAATTGTGGTCTTCTGTTTCAGTTAAAACTCGGTTTTTACCTCCTCGGTCAAAACAACCAATATCAACGCGAGCTTTGGCATCAAGACTTAAACGTAAGACACTCTTATCATCCATAGCTGATTGATTAACTATTGCTAACTGCTCGAAGATTGCATCAGTCTCTGGGATTTTTTTTGAGGAAGTACTTTTGCTACCCGTTTGAGTTTATAACCCAAACAATTCAATTTGATACGAATTGTTTCTTCGGTTGGTAATTGTTCATCACTATAGCCACACTTTTCAATCAATAGCTTCCTTACTTGGCTGGCAGTTAGACGTGTATATAATCTCTGGCTTTTAAAACTTGGGTCAGTAAGACGAGTGTGAATCAACCAATTTTTTAATATCTTCTAACAGGTTTGCTAAGTGTTCTTCTGCTTTCCATCGACCCTTGGCTGAATAATTATCTACACAAGTAATCTTAGTAGTTAATTCTTTAATCCCTTTACGAATTGTTTTTCTATCCCATCCAAACTCGTTTTGAGCTATTAGCTGTCCTCCATAGCCTAATCCCATAACAGTCTGCGCTTGAAAACGTCGTTTAGCTGCACCTTTCAATTGAGTTGCTGTTTCCTTTAGTAAACTTTTCAATGAGTCAGTTAATTCAATTAACACTCCAACACACCCCAAAACTCGAACCATATATTGAACTTACTACAAAAAGGGAAGTCAGGGCTGCCATCGGCAGCCCTGACTTCCCACCCTCTACAATGATTATCATTCTTATATATTGGGGATTTTATTTATTGGAAGTCCCCAATCAGTTCGCTTTGTGGCAGGTAACAGTGACCATCTTCGGCGGCAACACTTAGACAGTGGACAATCCCCGCACGGTAACGAAATTCTGAGTCAGGGGCAATTCCGATATTCCGTGCAATCTTGTCAGCAGTTAGAAAACCAATACCGTAGATGTCAGCTGCTAGCTGGTATGGGTTTTTGGTAACAGTAGTGATCGCTTCATCCTTATATTGCTTGTAAATCTTTACAGCATAAGTGGTAGAAACGCCATGCCCCTGGAGAAACACCATCACTTCTTTGATAGCTTTCTGAGTTGACCAAGCGTTTTTGATGAGAGTGATTCGCTTTTTGGCAATACCCTGGACTTCAATCAGTCGTTCAATCTGGTTTTCGATAATGTCGAGCGTTTCTAAACCGAAGTGAGCGACGATACGCTTGGCTGTGACTGGGCCCACACCTTTGATTAAACCACTGCCCAAATATTTCTCAATTCCAGTGAGAGTGGCTGGTTTGGTTTGGAGATAATTAACTACCTGGAACTGTGGCCCAAATTGTGGATGATCCCGCCAGAAACCAGTTAGCTGTAGAGTTTGACCTGGCTGAATATTGGCAAAGCTGCCTATGATTGTGGTTAAATCAGTGGCTCTGGCGCGGGTTAAGCGTGCCACGGTGTAGCCTGACTCCTGAGAATAAAAGGTGAGTCTTTCAACTACTCCAGTAATGGTTTCATGTTGGAGAGAAGCATTAACTTGCTGTTGGGAGTGGCCTGGGGTAGTGGACATTGCTTATTTAAAATGCCGCACATTATTATAAGCCTGCAATTCCATTAAATATAGTATATAAGTACTAACATATATTTTTTTGCCGGATGTTTCTATAACCTGAGTTCGACGTAAAAAAAAAGTCTCTAATCCAGGCAGAAACGGGGTTGT
>NZ_CAXTNE010000044.1:0-36994 GCF_964245445.1 uncultured Nostoc sp. | reverse complement strand
GGAGTGGGGAGTGGGGAGAGGGAATTGTATATTTAGGATTGCGTATTAAGGAAACTTTTCTCTACTCCCTATTCCCTAATTCACACTTCTTTACATCTATAGAATAACGTTATTTGTTATTTGTAAAAGCATAACCTCAAGTAGCAACTTTAAATATGTTTAAATAGTCACTAGGTTAGGAACAGTAGGGTGAATATACTTAGCTCAGTTACCCTCGACCAAACTGAGTTACGAGTGCTGAGTATTTTTTAATTTACTCAGCACTCAGTACTCAGCAAGTGTGTTGCAACAAATATCAGTGCCAGCTACCCCGAAATATCACCGTTTGCCATTATTTCTTATAAAGAGAGAAAACTAGATGCTGAATTTAGCTTCTAGCTGGGAGAGTGTTCCAACTCAACCACCTAAGCAAGACCGGATTATTGCTGCCATTGACCTGGGAACAAATTCTCTACACATGGTAGTAGTTAAGATTGATCCCAGATTACCAGCTTTCAGCATTATCGCTAGAGAAAAAGAAACTGTAAGACTAGGCGATCGCAATCTTAAAACTGGGGAACTTAAACCAGAAATAATTGAAAAGGCGATCGCTGCTTTAAGACGCTTTCAAGAAGTTGCCAAAACTATCAATGCTGAAACAACCATTGCTGTGGCAACTAGCGCTGTGCGGGAAGCCCCTAATGGTAAAGATTTTTTGCACAGAGTAAAAACGGAGTTGGGTTTAAGCGTTGACTTGATTTCTGGTCAAGAAGAAGCGCGACGAATCTACCTTGGTGTGCTGTCGGGGATGGAATTTAACAACCAGCCCCACATGATTATTGATATTGGCGGTGGTTCCACAGAGTTAATTTTGGGTGATAGTCACCAAGCACGGACTCTCACCAGTACCAAAGTTGGTGCAGTGCGACTTACTAGCGAGTTAATCACCACTGATCCCATCAGCAACACTGAGTTTCAATACCTGCAAGCCTATGCACGCGGGATGTTAGAACGTTCTGTGGATGAGATACTAGCAAACCTAGAGTTTGGAGAATCTCCCCGTTTGGTGGGTACGGCTGGCACAATTGAAACCCTGGCGATGATTAATGCACGCGAAAAGTCGGGTGTTATTCCTTCGATTCTCAATGGCTACCAGTTCAGTCTTAAAGACTTGCAAGAGTTGGTAAATCGCTTACGGAAACTGAGTTACTCAGAAAGGGCTGCGATTCCCGGTATGCCAGAGAAGCGGGCTGAAGTTATACTCGCTGGTGCAGTAATATTACAGGAAGCAATGACCCTTTTGGGTAGGGAATCGATAACAGTTTGTGAGCGTTCCTTGCGGGAAGGCGTAATCGTAGACTGGATGCTAACCCACGGTTTAATTGAAGATAAGCTGCGCTACCAAAGTTCAGTTCGAGAACGGAATGTTTTAAAACTCGCTAATAAATACCACGTCAATTTAGAATATAGCGATCGCGTGGCAAAATTTGCCGAGAGTTTATTTGACCAAACTCAAGGTACTTTACACCACTGGGGATCAGACGAGCGACAATTGCTGTGGGCAGCTGCGATATTACACAATTGCGGTCATTATGTCAGCCATTCGTCTCACCACAAGCACTCTTATTATCTAATTCGCAATGGTGAATTACTCGGTTATACAGAAACTGAGATTGAAATTATAGCCAATTTAGCGCGTTATCATCGCAAATCGCCGCCTAAGAAAAAACATGAAAATTCCCAGATTTTGCTGAATAAACATCAGCGACAAATGGTCAGTCAATTGAGTGCAATTTTAAGATTGGCAGTGGCATTAGATAGACGACAAATTGGTGCGATCGCACAAGTCCAATGTGAGCATTATGAACAATTTCAGCAGGTCAACTTGCTGATTTTTCCATTTCAACCTGATGATGATTGTGCTTTAGAACTTTGGAGTTTAGATTATAAAAAAGGAGTATTTGAGGAAGAATTTGGAGTTAAATTAGTAGCGAGTTTAGAAAACTCTAGCGTTGCTAAATTGTCTTAGAAAGTAGGGCGCGTTAACGTAGTGTAACGCACCTACTAAATGTATAAACGCACATATATGCGTCACTACAAATTATCTGTATTCTACGTATTTGCCTTCAAAATTTCAGTTAATTCATATAGCTTTCGTCATACTTAAGGATGAATTTAGAAACTACCTAAAAAAATATTTTAAAAACCAAAATTAGAATTATAATTACATGTATAGTTAATAGTCTATTTACTCTAGGTTATGTTGCTATTGGATATCTAAGCTGGGAAAACTTAGGTATCCTTATATAGAATTCTAATCAAGTAGGGTCAATTGCTCGGTTCTCTGCACTGAAAATACTCAGACTTCAGCATAGAGCTTGTTTTACATTATTGTGATGATAATTCATCAGCTTTGGCAGGTATGATTGATGTCAAAGCTGGAGGGAAAAAATCTGATAAATTTATCTGTGACAACTTCCCTAACTAAAACTGTACTTAAGAGGATGTTTGAAAAGTCCTCTTATTCGGATCAAAACTTTTAGATCCCTCCAAATCCCTGGATAAATTGGGGGAATTTGACTCTGGCTCCCCCTTTTTTAAGGCTACGGTGTACACACAAGTATTGTCCGCATAACTTTCAATTCTTCTAGCTCCATAAGTACCTAAATTTTGGGGGACTTGAAACTCCGCTTATGGTGGTAATTCAGACGTTAGGACAACGAAATCAAGTTTCAGGTGGCATTTCTAGACTTGCATGTATACCGTAGCTTTTTTAAGGGGAGCCAGGGCTGTCTTGGGGTGTGCTCAAGTAGAGCAACTGGCGTGGGTTAGGGGGGATATAAAAGTGCCTAAAGTCACAGTGAAACACTTTTCAAACAACCTCTTAATATTACTAATTAATATCACTAACTTAAAAAAAGCACTTTAGCAGTAGTAATTTTATATAAACACTACTGCCTATCTCCTTGATTTAAAGCCTTTGTTCTTGTTAACTGATAAAGAAAGCTTTTTAAAGCTATTCGCATCTTTACAATCTCAGTCTCCTGTAACCTTAGCTACATCTGAGTAGTAATTCTTTCTCTTTGAGACATTACACGATCACAAAACTACATAATTTCGGTAAAATTGGGTAAAGCAATTTTTGCGCTTGTTAAACAAAGGCATCAGCAAACCCATGCAACTGAAACTCAGTGCATCTAAACTTCCCTTCGCCGCTCTCCTCTTAATTGCCCCCTTTTTCCTATGGGGGACGGCAATGGTAGCCATGAAAGGAGTAATACCCCATACCACACCGCTATTCATGGCAGGTGTGCGTCTGATACCAGCAGGGATGTTAATTCTGATTGCAGCAGCATTCATGGGTAAACCCCAGCCGAAGGGTTGGGCTGCATGGCTGTGGATTGCCTTATTTGCTCTAGTAGATGGGACGCTCTTTCAAGGCTTTTTGGCAGAGGGATTAGTTAGAACCAGTGCGGGGTTAGGGTCTGTGATGATTGACTCGCAACCCTTGGCTGTTGCCTTACTATCGTTGTGGCTATTCCAGGAACACATTGGTTTTTGGGGATGGCTGGGGCTAGGCTTAGGTGTCACAGGCATTAGTTTAATCGGCTTACCTGATGAGTGGATTTTACATTTTCTCGACTCAGGCGCAAATATTACAATTGGCAATTGGCAAGATTTGTTTGCTAGTGGCGAGTGGTTGATGCTGTTAGCAGCCCTATCAATGGCAGTGGGAACAGTGTTAATTCGGTTTGTGTGCCGACATGCTGACCCAGTAACCGCTACGGGATGGCACATGATTTTAGGTGGATTACCCCTATGGGGAGTTTCATCAGTTGTCGAATCCCAGCAGTGGGAGAATCTAGGAGCATCTGATTTAGTGGCTTTGGGTTATGCTACCGTATTTGGCAGTGCGATCGCCTACGGATTATTCTTCTACTTTGCCTCTAGTGGCAGTCTCACCAGTCTTAGTTCCCTCACCTTCCTCACACCCGTCTTTGCCCTACTATTTGGCAATCTCTTTCTCTCAGAAGTCCTTAGTCCGTTGCAGTGGGCCGGTGTTTTCCTAACTTTAATCAGCATCTATCTCATTAACCAACGTGATACTTTAGCAGCGCAAAACGACACAGTTACTGTCGGCGAGATAGCTAATATACAGCAACCAGTTTTAGAAGCATCCGCTAAAAAATTAAACCCCATAACTTTAGGAGTGAGAGAATCTGAACGAGAAATTTTACCCTAACTAGTAATTCGTAATGACGCTCTCTACGAGACGCTAAAAGCGAACGCGGACTCGCTAACAAAATTTAAAATTAAAGAACTTCTGCCGACGCTCGCGGACTCGCTCTAAGCAAAGCCATGCTGAAGGCGTTGCCTCTCGAAGAGAAGGCTTTACGCTGCGCTATCCTGCCTCCTCTTTCCCAATTCTCAATGCCCAATAAAAAAATGACAGTTAACATTTGGTAATTTGGTAATCTTGAAGATATTGTGGTATCGAAGAAGAATACTTCAAAAGCACCTTCAGGCTGAAACTTGCAATATGAGGCTATGCCGTTCCTCAATTTTGATATTTACCTGTTTTTCTTGCGTGGGTTTTTACCCAAATCGTGCAAGCACAGCAACACCTAACCTAGCACCTGAAATTTTAGAACTTGCACAAGCTAGTTCGACATTCGCTGCTAGTCCGACTGTTTTGAGATATGGTAGTCGAAAATCAGATGTGCAGAGATTACAAACCCAATTAAAGCAGTTGGGATACTACAGTGGCGTGGTAGATGGAGAGTACAACGATAATACAGAAATCGCTGTAACTAAATTCCAGAAAGCACAGGGTTTAAAAGTAGATGGCCTTGCTGGTCAGGCGACTAGGGGGAGACTGCAAGCGGCAATGGTAGCCAAAAATCAGATTGTCACTTCTCCAATTATTAACTCTGCTGCAACTTCCAAACCAACTACAACACCTAAACCAACCGAGAGGGGTTTTGTCTGGTGGTTAATATTTTCCATCGCAGTTCTAGGAAGTATTGGCGCACTTATTAACCTGCTAAAGTGGTTTCGTCAAGGTAAACAAGTGCAATCCGAAATATCAGAAACTAAAAGTTTGAGTGAAGCTAAGAAAAACCCCATGACATCACCCTCACCAGAGACTGTAACTAATCCACAAACAGCTACGCCACCACTCGCCACACAGTTACTGCTACCAGAAAAAACTTCCCGGCTAGCTAAACTAAATATTGTTGACGAACTAATTCAAGACTTACGCAGTTCTGACCCAACGAAGCGGCGCAAGGCTATTTGGGATTTGGGTCAGCAGGGAGATTCGCGGGCAATTCAGCATCTGGTTGACCTGATGATTGATGCCGATTCTCAAGAAAGCAGCTTAATTTTAGCAGCTTTGGCAGAAATTGGCATCCGCACACTCAAACCAATGAACCGTGGCCTAGCAATTTCACTGCAAGATGAAAGTCCACAAGTGCGGCAAAATGCGATCCGTGACCTGACGCGCGTTTATGACATGATGGGTCAAATGAGTCAGATGTTGCATCATGCACTAGAAGACCCAGATGCCGAGGTGCAAGCAACAGCACGATATGCTTTAACTCAGATGAATCGAATGCGTGGTTTGCCGGAACAACAAAGTCTACCAGAAGATTCACACGGCGATTCACCAGAATAAACCTAAAAATATTTCAATTGGATTTGGATATTAGTGTCCGGGCCTGCCACCAAAAATGCTGCTTCGCTAAATTTGGCCGCTCTTGTGCGAATTTCTGGGTTCCTGGAAAATCCAAAGCCTTCGCTTGGTATGCCTAAAACATTGCTATTGAGAGTGCCGTCGTTATTTTGATCGTGGAAGACAGCAACGGCGTAACTACCCGCTTTCAAGTTCTCAAAGGTAATGGTTAAGGGAGTGCTAGTAATCTTGGTACACTGCTTTTGTAAGCCGCGATCGCTAGGAAATCCTTCACTGCTAGCAAATATACTCACACAAACTTGTCCTTGTTTATTCTTCAAGCCATCAATTTCTACGGTGAGTTTGCCGTTAAAATTTGCCTTGGCACTAAATGACCATGCCAGATTTCCCAGAATTGCCAATAGCAGCATACTAACTCTCAACCCTCTAACCATAAAATTTTCACAAGGTAAAATAAGTTTTGCTGAAATTAAGTTTTAAAAGGCTATCCTGAGATACTGGATTGATCGAGCTATTTACATAAGAGTTATGATTCAGGTAAACTCACAGGCGATCGCTATCTTAATGGATTGGGTGCGCTAGTTGAGCAAAGACTCTCCATCTTCTGGCTTGTCGTTAGACATCGCCTTGCTTATTAAGCACGAATCAGCGACGGAAACATCTATCTAAACTCCCATACAAGCTTATAGGCTAAATTAAATAGAACTGTAGGAGGAAACAAGGCTAACAAACCTAATTTCCTTAAAAAAAGAGGGTTTACAGTACCTGTAATATGGGAGACTTGGCAATATTCCCTATAAATGAGATTCAAGATGAGTAAGACAATTTCAGACATCGCAGTTAAGACTATCAACGGTGAGGATAAGCAATTAAACGAATATACCGGGAAGGTACTCTTAATTGTGAATGTGGCTTCCTACTGCGGTTATACTTCTCAATACGAAGGGTTAGAAAAATTGAACCAGAAGTATGGGGAAGCAGGGTTACGTATTTTGGGGTTCCCCTGTAACGATTTTGGAGCACAGGAACCAGGAAGCAATGAAGAGATTGTGCAATTCTGCACGAGTAAATATAGTGTTACCTTTGAACTATTCGATAAAGTTCATGCCAAAGGCTCACAGCAGCATCCACTGTATGAGAGACTCACTAAAGCCGTTGAGCCGACGGGAACTGTTGCTTGGAACTTTGAAAAATTTTTAGTTAATAAACAAGGTGAAGTGATAGCTAGATTTAATAGTAGTGTCCAGCCAAATTCACCAGAAATCATTGCCATAATTGAGAAAGAATTAGCTGAATAGTCATTAGTCATTAGTCATTAGCTTGTACTATTGGTATTGATTTTTGGCTTTGGAGTGTTAATTTATTTACGTCCAGTTCCTTAATTGAGAATATTCTCTCAATGAGTAATTTAATTTATTTGTATCTAATTTGTCATGAAAGTTGCAATCATTGGTTGTGGTTATGCTGGTTATAAAGTTGCTGAATATTGGCAGGAAAAGGGGAATTTTGTTGTCAGTGTAACCACAACTTCCTCTGAGCGTGTCCCGGCACTAAAATCAGTATCCCAAAGAGTTGTAGTTACCCGTGGTAATGATTTAGATAGTCTAAAATCAGTTTTGCACGATCAAGATATTGTACTTTTGAGTGTTGGTGCAAAAAGCGCAGAAGTTTATGAAGAAACTTATCTAAAAACTGCCCAAACTTTAGTTTCATCCTTGCAGCAGGTTCCGAGTGTAAAACAATTAATCTACACAGGTAGCTATGCAGTGTATGGTGACAGAAATGGTGTATGGGTAGATGAAGAAACACCGCTTGCACCCGCTAATTTAAATGCACAAATTCTCCGAAAAACAGAGGATGTACTGCTATCAGCATCTAGCGAAAATCTCCGCGTTTGTATCTTTCGCTTAGGAGGAATTTATGGCCCTGGGAGAGAACTGGTGAAAATATTTAGCAGATATTCTGGTACAACCCGTCCCGGCGGCGAGGATATCACAAATTGGATTCACCTGGATGATATTGTTGGTGCGATAGAATTTGCCCGTCAGCGTCGTTTGCAAGGGATTTATAATCTGGTAGATGATGCACATCTCACCAGCCGAGACTTGCTAGATAGTTTATTTGAAAAACATAATTTACCCAAAGTTATATGGGATACTTCTATTAAGAGTACCCGCCCATATAATGCTTGGGTATCGAATGAAAAGCTTAAAGAGGCTGGATACCAGTTAATTCATCCACAGATGATTTTTTAGCAAGTATTAAAAACTAGGAATTATGCAACCATCTGCTGTAACTAACACAACCAATTTGACAGCACCTCCTAGCCAGTTTTACAGTTGGCAGAATTATCGTTGCGCCTATGAAGTTCATCAACCAACTAACACAACACCTGAAGGCATTCCCTTACTGTTAATTCATCCTATTGGCGTGGGATTGTCGCGGCAATTTTGGCAGCGATTTTGTCGGGAATGGTATAATACAGGTCAGAGAAATTCAATTTACAACCCTGATTTACTAGGATGTGGCGAAAGTGATATGCCTTATATGGCTTACACTCCTAGTGATTGGGCAGAACAGTTGCAGTACTTTTTACAAACAGTAGTGCAAAAACCTGTCATTGTAGTAGTACAAGGTGCTTTATTACCAGTTGCGATCGCATTAGTCCAAAAGCAATCAAACTTAATTGCTAGACTTGTACTCTCTGGGCCTCCAACGTGGGCTTTGATGACAAATAAATCACCAGAATGGCGGCAAAAATTTGCTTGGAATCTGTTAGATTCTCCTTTTGGGAGTGCTTTTTATCGCTATGCACGCACCCGAAAGTTTTTACATTCTTTCTCGACTCGTCAACTTTTTGCTTCTGAGAATGCTGTGGATGCAGAGTGGTTGAACACATTGCTTGCAGGTGCAGAAAATCCTGCTAGTCGTCATGCAGTGTTTTCTTTTTTAGCAGGATTTTGGCAACAGGATTATACTAGTTCTATCGCTTCTATTGGGCAACCAACATTAGCGGTTATGGGGGAGACTGCATCGAGTATTAGTCAAAAAGGTAAAAAAGAAACACCAGACGAACGCTTGACTCACTACCTCGCATGTTTGCCTCAAGGTCGAGGTATAAAAATAAATGGCCGCAATGTTTTACCTTATGAATCAACTGCTGAATTTGTAGCAGCGATCGCTCCATTTATCAAGGAGAATTCAGAACCCAGGAGTCAGAATTCAGCATGAACTGGTGGAGTCCTATGGGTAATGTATATTGGTTTAAAACCTTGCCCCTTATAGCACAACGAAATTCAAATATTCTTCCGGTTATTACTCCATCCCTTAAGAGCAAGAGGGTGCGATAACATGGGTAGAGCATTCTGACTTCTAACTTCTGACTCCTGAATTCTGTTTTATTAATGAAGTTTTTTAGCTGATTGATAGTTACATCATACCAGTCTTCCCATGATAGGTTATGACTGGAATTGATTACTTAAAGGCAAGCAAAATTATGTTCACTAATCGCCGAGGAGAAAGAGTTCCTAATGTCACTTTTCATACTCGTGTAAACAACGAGTGGGTGGATGTGACAACCGATCAATTATTTGCTAATAAGACAGTGGTTGTCTTCTCCTTACCGGGTGCTTATACGCCAACTTGTTCATCAACTCATCTCCCTGGTTATAACGAATTGGCTGGGGTTTTTAAAGAAAATGGTGTCGATGACATTATCTGTATTTCTGTCAATGATCCTTTTGTGATGAACGAATGGGCAAAAGTTCAAGAAGCAGAAAATATCAAACTAATTCCCGATGGTAATGGTGAATTTACTGAAGGCATGGGTATGCTGGTAGATAAATCAGACTTGGGATTTGGGAAGCGATCGTGGCGCTACTCAATGCTGGTAAAAGATGGTGTAATTAACGAAATGTTTATTGAGCCAGACGAGCCAGGAGATCCCTTTAAGGTATCCGATGCTGAGACAATGCTCAGATATATCAACCCCCAAGCAGTGAAGCCGGAACTCGTTTCTCTGTTTGCCAAAGTGGGTTGTCCCTTCTGTGCGCGTGCTAAGGGGATGCTCAAGGAACATGGTATCAACTACGAGGAAATTACCTTGGGTAAGGATATCACCACACGCTCGTTACGAGCAGTTACAGGTGCAACAACAGTTCCGCAAGTATTTATTGATGGTAAATTAATTGGTGGTTCTGAGGCATTAGAAGCCTACTTCGCTGCTAAATAGTTTTCACTAGGGGCGCACAGATGTGCGTCCCTACAACGTATTCAAAGATCGCCTTCAGATGATTGAGTTTTAGTAACGGCGATCGCGTTCCAAGTCATAAATCACTTTCTCTAAATACCATTCATCCGATTCACCCTGATGCCTCTGGCGCTGCTGTTTGAGTAATCGTTTGGCTGTTGTCGCATCACCATTAAGTAAAATAAGTAAACGTTTTTGCAGTTTTCTGTTTTTCGGGTCACTAAAGTATGGCTTAGAACCCTTGCCCCGTGGTTGAGATGACCACAGTTTGCTCAAGGCAAGTGATAAGCTGATGATCACAACCACTACAATCAATCCCATACTTATTGAAATTAAGTAGTTATCATTTTATAGTATGTAAAAATTTTACATTTGTAGCATCAGTGATTTTTTGGATGTTTTCGTGATTAAACTAAAAACATCTAAATTGCATAATCGAATTAAATCAAATTCTTGTGGGGTGGTTTATGAGCGCCCTGATTATGCAAGGTTATTTGCAGAGCAGCTTAATTGGTAAGTCTCGATGCCGTACCGTTGACAGTAACTTATACTATTTTTTAGTTATTTGCACTTGTTTACTTGTATCAAGTTTCAAGTCAGCAATTAACAAATCTTCAGATGAGTAAATGTATTTTTGCCCAGCTATTCACTATTTATCATCTAAAATTGAATATTCATTTATTCAAAATACAATATGTTTGCTATAATCCGCCGAATTTTAAATCAATTTTTTAGTAACTCAAGGACAATCAACAACGAGCCACTGAATAAAGTAAGTTTGATTGTCATTATTTTAATTGATATTTTTATCTTGATTAATGTTTTTACCGGACTCGATGATATTAGCAGATGGCATATCAGCCCGACCGAAGCTTATCCATGTTATTCAGAGTGGCAAAATTACCGGACAAAAACCACTCAAGATAAAGACTATGAAATTGTTAAACTTTCCTTGCCAGATAATCCGAATAATCAATTTAGTTTTCAGCGAAACTATCAACAAATCGAAGCAGGACATTTAGGTAAAGTTTCTAAAACGTGTTTGCAATATGCCGACTACAAGGATAAAATTAACAATCCTGAAAAGCAGCAAATCATCAAAACTATTAATCAAAAACAAACGAAAATCAGTACGCTCGAACAAGCTAATCGCACTATTAAAGCCCAATATGACTCAACGCTCTTAGAAAAAATTGCAGGTCAGGGTCGTGAACAATCAATTAATCAAGTCAGTGCTGAAAAAGCTAAACAGACATTAGAACAAAACAATCGCCAAATTTCTACCCTTAAACAGGAAAATTCTACTCTTAAAAATGAACTGCTTGCCAAACCGGAAAGCATTAGTTTTATAGCCTTTCTTAAAGATGACAATCAATTCTGGGAAGTTGATAAAGGCTATCAGCAGGCATCATTTTGGTATCCAAGTATCCAGCTTGCTTTTCAGTCCCTTTTTCTTCTACCGTTGATTCTCATTGCCTTATCAGTTCACAAATTTGCTCAAAGAAGAGGATTTGGACTGATCTCGCTAATTAGCTGGCATTTGCTAGTTATCTTTTTTATCCCACTAATCGTTAAAATATTTGAATTTCTTCAAATTGGGGCAATATTTAAATTTCTCTTTGATATTATTAGTGCCCTTTTTGGTGGTTTACTTTTCCTGATAAATTATGCTTATATCTTGCTGATTCCAATTATCGGTTTTGGAATTATTCAGTTTTTTCAAAAATTTGTCTTTAATGTTAAAGTCCAGGCAGCTAGCCGAGTCCAAAAATCACGCTGTGTAAATTGCGCTAAGAAAATTCGACATCTTGATACTTACTGCCCGCACTGCGGTTATTATCAAGACATTGAATGTCAAAACTGTCAGAATCTTACTTATAAACATTTGCCGTATTGTAAACATTGTGGAGCTTCTCAAAATCCTAATATTTTGTAATCGCTGAAGTTGTGGAACTTTCAATATGCTTGCTTCAAAATAACACTATTAAATTTGTTTTGTGTTCATAAGTCAAAGTAACTAAAACTATCTACTGATAGATGACACTAAGAAACAAATTCTAGTTAATTGATTACAAGAACTTAATATGGAAAAAGTGAAAAAAGCTAATCAAGAGAGTCAGTCGCCTCTTTCTTTTCTCAAAAACCTGTTGATTGCCCGTTGGCGATCGCTTTTACTCCTCTTGATAGGAGTATACTTACCTTTGCAGGTTTTTGAAATTCTGACAGTGAAGATATGGGAGGATAAAGCTGGCTTCCCGTGGGATGTGCCTATTTTGTTAGCAGTTCATTCTACAGCAAACTCACAGCTTGATGTTTTAGCCGTGACGCTAGCGAGAATTGGAGAGCCTAGGACGGCGGTACCGATTGTAGGTGCGATCGCACTCATATTATTAATTCAAAAACGCTGGCGATCGCTAGCTTATTTACTCACCGCCTCAGTGGGAAGTGTGATCATCAACCGCACAGCAAAGGAATTAATGCATCGAGTGCGTCCACAATTGTGGCAGTCCATTGCGCCTGAGTCTAGTTTTGCATTTCCCAGTGGTCATGCTATGACGAGTATAACTGTAGTAGCAATTTTGCTATTTTTAACTTGGGATAGCTCCCGGCGCTGGTTAGTTCTCATCTTCGGCAGCTCATACATAATAGCTATTGGGTGGTGTCGTCTCTATCTGGGGGTACATTTTCCCAGTGACGTTCTCGCAGGTTGGATGGTTGCATTAGGTTGGACAATTGGCGTCAGTCTAATTATCAAACCCTATAGAACTATAGCCAAATCGGTAGATGGCGAACGCCCTGAGCATGAAACTACCTTACTGCCTGAAGAAAGAGAGTTAATAACTAAGGAGTAATATTATGTCCGCTTAAAGGCTTATTGTTTAGGCTGACGCATAGACACAGACAAAAATTAAACTATAAGTTTTTCTTAGTCGTCTTTAGACAACTTTCGCTATTAGACTCAGAATTTATTAAACATCTCCAAAAAAGGATGTAGAGACGTAGCATTGCTACGTCTCTACAAGGGTTCTAGATAACGCATATTTAATTTCTGGAGATGTCTATTCTAAGGCGGGCTAGAACGAATATTTTGAACATATAGTCCAATGTTAGCTTCTCCCAAGGGGAGACGCTGCGCGAACGATAATGTTATAGGTTGCTACTTTCCAAACAGCACTTCTTTAACCCTTGTACAGATATTTAACTGTTCGGTTATAGAGCAAGGGACTAGCTACGCATCCCCTGGTATGTATTAAACGCTTGTTTATAACGTAGCCACTTAAGGCTTAATCTGGTCAGATTGGGCTTTTCAAGCCCCCGCCTTTAGGCGTGGGGTTTCTGACATTGTCTTTCTTTCTCAGAAGTACTGGCACGCTCTTTTATAAGCCAGTAATCAACTTAAAATTAAGTTTTCAATGATACAAAAAGTATATTGGCATCTTGATATACATGTAAAAAAAGAGGAAGTAAATTTGACTATTTTAGAATTTTCATTATTAATTTGGATTGGTTCATTTAGCGCTGGCTTGTTAGGGGCGCTAACTGGGTTAGGAGGTGGAGTAGTAATTGTTCCGTTATTAACTTCAGTATTTGGCGTTGATATTCGTTATACCGTTGGTGCTTCACTAGTATCTGTAATTGCAACTTCTTTGGGTGCAGCATCTACCTACATTAAAAAAGGCTATACCAATTTGCGATTGGGAATGTTTTTAGAAGTAGCCACAACCGTTGGTGCGATCGCAGGAGCAATGATCGCTACTTTTGTGTCTGTGAAAGCTCTAACTATTGTACTAGCGATCGTCCTCATTTATTCAGCATACCTTTCACAACGTCCCAGAATAGAACATATTGAAGATGAAGTAGCAGATCCCATAGCAAATTATTTGAAACTGAATAGTACTTATCCAACTCCTGATGGAGTGATGTCTTATCAAGTCCATTCAGTACCAATGGGATTTGGTGTGATGTTAATAGCTGGAGTGCTTTCTGGGTTGCTTGGTATTGGTTCCGGGGGATTTAAAGTATTGGCGATGGATCAAACTATGCGGCTACCCTTCAAAGTTTCTACTACCACTAGCAATTTTATGATCGGCGTGACAGCAGCAGCATCAGCTGGAGTTTATCTAGCACGCGGCTATATCGATCCAGGATTATCCATGCCGGTAATGTTAGGGGTATTACCTGGTGCTTTCTTGGGCGCACGAGTCCTTACAGGCGCTAGAACGCAAATTTTGAGAATTATCTTCAGTGTTGTGCTAGTGCTAATGGCTTTGAAAATGGTCTACAACAGTTTAATAGGGGGGTTGTAAAATGTATAAATTTAATAATAGCTTTCGCTGGACATTCCTCACACAACCTGATATTGAAGTGGTTACACTAACCTTACCGCAGAAAGATATAGACTCTAATATCGAGCAATTAGAACACTCCAGTAACACAGTAGCACAATTGCCTAATAATTGTGAGATTGATGTTAACAAGAATTTGACAAAAACATCAAGTGAGCAGCAATTGGAATATTTGCTCAGTAATTTTATGAAATATGGCGTTTTGATAGCTAGTGCTGTCGTTTTGCTGGGGGGTATACTCTACTTGATTCATCATGGTGCTGAACCTGCTGGATATCACTTTTTTCGGGGAGAACCATCGGAATTTCGCTCACCAGCAGGTGTAGTAAAAGCAGTTTTATCAGGTAGCGATGCCTACGACGGGCTACGCCTACGCGCCATTATTCAACTCGGACTGTTACTACTAATTGCTACTCCAATTGTGCGTGTTTTCATTTCCCTATTGACTTTCTTATTACAGCGAGAATTTATCTATGTGATTGTTACTTTATTAGTAATGACTATTTTGATTTACAGTCTTGTAGGGGCTTATTATTAAAAATATTAAAAAAGGGGTAAAAATTTGATTTTACCCTTACAAAAAGCTCATTTTCTAGACCTGTTACGAGCCTTGCAAAAGGTCATTTACTGAACTTATACCCTGTTTAATTTGTTCTAGCAGAGAAGTTCTTAAGAAGTCAAAGCTGACTGTTGAAAGATTGAATAATCCTAAAGCATATAATAGGCTCGAAATTCCAATCAATAGAGCCAAAAATCTGCCAAAACAACCTGGATTAATTTCAATAAAACCTAATTTAGATTGCCCGATGACGGCAATCGTTATAAAAACAATTCCTGCTATTAAAAATGTGCTATTTGGAGTTAAATCTGTCATTTTTCTATTAAGATGCCTCATTAATTTTATTGTAGCTATTATTAATTCAAATTTCTGCCCCAGCTATATGCAAAATCAAAATTATGCTACTCAACATTGACTTACCCCAGCCTAAGCAGGCTTTGGTTGTTGCAGTATCGGTGCTGGATTTCATTCTATGCTATGATTTAAAAAGATATAGTTTGATTTTGAAACCTATTGAGCGACAACTCGCGGTGAGTGTCTCAATTGGCTTTAAATCCTTCTATTCTGCTTAAACATCATAGATAAAACTCAGATTTTACAAGATGCGATGACTACGACGGGCTACACACTCATGCATCTCTGGTATAAATCACCGCACAATAGCATTTGAGTTAAACTTCTATTTTGCTGAAACTATCCAGTAGTAAAACTTTCAGCATCAAAAAGCCAAAATTTCATCACTTCTGTACTAGACTTTGGTTGAGTTTCTATATTAAACTACACTAAGTCGATGAGAATAGTGGGTTTTTATGGAAAGCGTCCAAAACGTCAGCCAAGAGTTGAATGTAGCAAGAGACACAACTCTGGAGGACTCACAACAGTCAACTCCAAAAGAGTTCAAAAAAGACATTTTCAAAAAACTCAGAGGTGGATTCTTTTTAGTATTAGGATATTTATTGTCACCACTATGTTGGTGGAATGACCTACTATTTAATTTGCCAATAGCTTATGGTTTTGGGTATGCATGTAGTTTACTTTCCCCAAAATTACTTTTACCTTGTTCAATTATAGGATACTGGCTCTCTAATATTGTGGGAATCCTCTTTATGCAATTCGGTTCTAAAGACATTTTTCAAAAAGAACCTCAAGAGCATAATCTTAAAAAAGAATTAGTCACGGGTCTAATTTCTTCAACAGCTTATACACTGTTGATTATACTATTGATCCAGTTGAAAATTCTTGATTCTCCTATTTTATTCGCCAACGGTTAATTTAATTGATTATGTTTCTACAAATGAATCAATTGTAGGAATTACAGAGAGCATCCCATTGATGGAAAAATACCAGAGGGAGTGTACTATATCGACTGGTAAATGGATGGGAACTAAACCTACCATCCGCTCTCTAAGTAGTTCCAGAAGTGAGTTTTGAATGCATAAAACCAACCTACGCGAGTTGATGGTGCGATTTGGTGATTTGTTTAATCGGAATTTCAATCCAAAATTCTGTACCTAACTCCGGCTGAGAATCACATTTAAACACACCACCATGTTTATCTACGACAATCTGATAACTTATTGACAACCCCAAGCCAGTGCCTTTCCCCACTGGCTTAGTAGTGAAAAATGGGTCGCAGATTCTTGCTTTTAGGGCTTCCGGTATTCCTGGACCATTGTCTCTTATGCGAATTACTACGCTCTTAACATTGCCTTCAAGCTCTCCAAGAGCAGTACCAATGGTAATTTGACTAGTATCAGGTTTTGATGATTGAGATTCCCTGTAATCTTCTAGGGCATCAATCGCATTGCTTACAACATTCATAAATACCTGATTCAGTGGTCCAGCATAGCACTCTACTAAGGGCAAGTCGCTGTACTCTTTGACTAATTGAATCGCTGGACTTTCTGGTTTTGCTTTTAAGCGATGCTGCAAAATTAGCAAGGTGCTATCAATACCCTCGTGAATATTAACTGGCTTCATTTCTGCCTGGTCAAGGCGAGAGAAATTTCGTAAACTCAAGACAATTTGCCGAATGCGATCAATTCCAATTTTCATGGAAGATAAAGTTTTGGGCAAATCTTCGAGCAGAAATTCTAAGTCTACCTCGAAGGCGCGATCGCGTATCTCAAGACTGGGATTAGGAGTACTTTGCAAATAGAGATTTAGTATACTGAGTAAATCTTCGGCGTAATCGTTGACATGATTAATGTTGCCATAGATGAAGTTTACCGGGTTATTAATTTCGTGAGCAATACCAGCTACTAGTTGACCCAGTGAGGACATTTTCTCAGTTTGGATCAGTTGGGTTTGAGTTTGCTTTAAATCATGCAGAGCTTGAGTCAGCTTTTCTGTCTGCTCTTTGGTTTGATTATGCAATTGCGCTTGTTTAAGTGCAACCCCAAGCTGATTGGCAATTTGAGTGATGAACTTAATTTCCGATGCTTCCCAATGGCGGGGTGCAGAGTTCTGGTAAGCTGCTAGTAAGCCCCATAGCTGTTGCCCGATAAATATAGGTGCGATCGCATAAGCCCTTGCCTGTAATTCCTCCAGAGCCGTAACGTGGCACTCAGAATGGCCGGCTTGATAGATGTCATCAACTGCAAAGGTTTCATTATGACGATATCGCCCACCTTGGGTTTCCTGCAAATAGCTATCTTGCCAAACTGTATTAGTATCAGAGCTTACTAACTTTACCCAGCCATCAACCACAAACTCGGCGATATATTCACCACTCCAATCAGCATGAAAGCGGTAAACTGCAACTCGATCTGCTTGTAGTGATTTACAGATTTCTTGGGTAGTTGTCTGAAAAATTGCATCTAGATCAAGAGATTCCCTAACTTTGGCAACAACTTCAAACAATACTCGTTGTTGTTCTGCTGCTTGTTGCAAATTTAACGTCTGTTGTCGTGTCTGAGTAAGTAAATCAGCTTGCTGGAGTGCTACGCCCATTTGACCAGCAATTTGACTGAGAAAGTTAACTTCAGAGGCTTTCCATTGCCGAGGCCCAGTGTGTTGATAAGTTGCCAACAAACCCCAAAGTTTTTGCCCAACAAAAATCGGAGCAAGCACAAAAGCGTAAATTTGAAACTGTTCTAGATTGTCGATATGACACTGAGCAAAGCCCATCTTGTAAATGTCATCGACTGCAAAAGTTTCATTGTTGCGGTAGCGTCCTCCCTGTGTATCTTGTAAGTAGGTATCATTCCAAACTGTATTAACACCTAGTTCAGACTCATTCGACCAGTAGGGACTAGCAGCCTCAAAATCCCCGACAAATTCACCACCCCAATTAGAATCAAAACGATAAACAGAAACGCGATCGGCTTTGATTAATTGACAAACTTCTTTAGTAGTTGTTTGAAAAATGGTATCTGTGTCAAGAGATTCCCGAATCTCGGCAATAACTTTAAACACAGCCTGTTCTTGTTCAGCTGTCCGTTGTAACTCAACTGTGCGTCTTTTAACTTGTTTTTCTAAATTTTCATTGAAGGTTTGTACTTGTTGGTATAGTTCATACTGCTGAATTGCTGAAGCAAAATGTTTACCGATGTCTGTAGCTAGATCAATTTCTTCGACTGTCCATTTTTGAGCTTGTGCTTTTTTAGATTCGCGCCAAACCTCAAACGATAAACGGGGGTAAAGCTGCCTTTGATCGCTGTCATACTGCCCCGCCCATAGGGTTTCTGTATCTATTTCGTTGCGGAAAATACTTAAATAGCCCAGCAATTGCTGACGATACTGAAGTGGGATCATCAACATGCTGCGAATTTTAGTTGCTTGAAAAGTGGGTTGCAAACTTCGCAAGCTAGGAGTTTGATATATATCTGAAATCGCCCAAGTATCGTATTTCCCAGACTTGTAGTGTTCCTGCCAGACGCTATACTGCTCTATCAATGGATATATGGTTTGTTCTGGCATTACAGGTTGCTGTCCACAGATATAAAGCTTGATACAAGTATTTCCTGGTATCAAGCATTCTGTTAAGCTGGTCACATTGCCATTGTGGAAATCAACACTTGCATTTCTAATGCAAAGCCGTCCACCAATGCCATTAAAGGCAGCAACAGCCGCTTCTAGGGCTGGTTGTAATACAATTGTTGGTAATGAATGTAGTAGGGTAGCAATGCGGTTAACGATCGCTTCTTGTTCGCCTGTTTTGCGGACTTGAGCGAGCAGTGTACTTTGAGCGATCGCCACTGACAGCTGCTCGACTACCATCTGTAATGCTTCTAGTTCATATTCTGAAATCAAACGCGTTTCAGAATTATGAGACACCAGCAACCCCCAAAGTTGATCTTGATAGATAATGGGTGCTACTACAGAAGATTTGACCCCCATTGCACTCAAGTATTCAACATGACATGGGTCTACAGGACGGTAACGGATTTCCTCTGATAGAGTTTCTCCATTTTCCAAATCAAGGAGGTGACTTTGACCAATCTCTTGAGTATCAACATTGGTAACAGAACGCACCCGTGATTTGATAAATAGTTCACGGGCGGTGAGTGGAATATCGTCAGCAGGGAAATTCAGCCCCAGTAGTGACGGTAAACGATTGTTGTAAATTGACTCAGCAATCACTTGACCACTACCATTGGCATGAAATTTGTAAATCATCACTCGGTCAGTTTTTAGGAGCGATCGCACTTCTGCCGTCGTCACTGTGATAATTTCTTCAAACTCTAAGCTTCGCCGGATACGGTTTGTAATGCGGCGTAGTAAACTTTCTTCATGACGACATAACGGCAAATCTTGTTCAGGGTTGGAGGTCATTGCTTATAGCAAAATCAATTAATAATTTGCAAAGTGACATAATTAAATCTAAAGCCATTTTGAAATTTATTTAATCAATTTGTCTTCAGTGAAACTACGGGCAAATCATTAATACAAATATTTATTTACCTTTTATAAAAATTCACCCAATTATCACAAAAACAGACGCTAAAAAATTGCGTCTGTACTAGCTACAAAAAAAGATTCTTGTTTTTTAGTTTTGACTTTTTGTCAAACATTGCCGTAGCAACATTAAACCTTTATATTGTCAGCAAAGCGAATTTTAAGATAGTCGTCTTCCATCTTTGCCCCTCCTGGTTGTAGTGCTGCTAAGGCCTGCGGTAAAACTAAATTACGACGGTGGTTACCAATAGTAATGTTTAATTCGTCTCCATTCTTACTCAGTTGAACTTGGTTTTTCGGAATCCCAGGTAAATAAATTTCTAAGCTGTATTGGTTTTGCTCTTGTACGACTCTCATAGTCGTTTCTTTGTAATAAACCTGAGTTGGATCTTCATCTTTATAAAGAGTTTCTTTCAGGCGTTCTAAGGCAGCTAAACCGCACATTTCCTCAGAAAATAGAGGAACTTCTTTCACAGGTAGAGGGTGGAAATTATCATGAATTTCCTGACGATATTGCTCCTGACTTTCCTTCCAGCGTTGGAAAAATGGGTCTTGCACTTCGCGGGGAATAATTCGATTAGCCACAATTAAATCTGTTGCCACATTATACAAACTCAGATAAGCATGGGCCCGCAAAGACTCTTTAATCACCATCTTTTCGGGATTAGTTACCAGACGCACTGAAGTTTGAGTATTGTCTGTTAATACTTTTTCCAGAGCTTCAATTTGTTCATAAAACTCATAAGGTGCATCCATCACCTCTTTATCTGGTAGCGAAAAACCAGCAATTGGTCTAAAAAAAGGTTCAACCAGAGGGCGAAGTGCTACCGAGATGTTTTGAAATGGTTTGTAAAAACGGCGCATATACCAGCCACCGACTTCAGGTAAACTTAGCAAGCGTAGTGCAGTTCCGGTGGGGGCTGAGTCAATAATTAAAACATCAAACTCACCTTCATCGTAATGGCGTTTCATCCTTACCAAGCCAAAAATCTCATCCATGCCTGGTAAAATTGCCAATTCTTCTGCCTGTATGCCGTCTAAACCCCTTGCCTGTAAAACTTGGGTAATATAACGTTTCACCGCACCCCAGTTTCCCTCAAGTTCTTGCAGAGCATCCAATTCTGCACCCCACAGATTTGGGCGAATTTTTTGGGGTGCATGTCCTAGTTCTATGTCAAAACTGTCTGCCAGCGAATGAGCGGGATCTGTACTTAAAACCAATGTCTGATACCCTAGTTCCGCACAACGGAGTCCAGTCGCAGCAGCAACGGAAGTTTTGCCCACACCGCCTTTACCGGTCATCAAAATTACACGCATAGATGCTTTTGTCCTGCCTGAGGATTTTTTACATTTATTTACATTATCGACTGTTTAAGAAAATAAATGCTGCTTTACTCCGTCGAGGCGTAAACAGTTTGAATAGCTTAACTGTTGGCTGACTCACCCGCTTGGAACTAAAGTTCCAGGCGGGACATGACTTTTACGGTTAGTTTACTTCTTATTCCAGAGATTAATAAATTCTTTATAGATAGCTGGGGTGATCTGACTTTGTAAGTGAGTTAGTGCATCACGATGGTTTTGATTGTTGTCATCATAATAAGTGAATAGATTCGTCAACTTGACAATCTCAGGATTTTGATCGTTTGTCCCCCTCCATTTGTTAGTAACTTTGTGCAAAACGTCTTTGGGTAGATTTTGTTGTAAGTTATTTAGGGCTGCAATGTAAGAAGGATTTTGAGGATTCTTTTTGAATTGAGCCAATAAATCTATCAGCTTAATCTGTGACTGTGGCTGCGACTGCGGCTTGTTTGTGAGAGTAGGTTGCTGTAGAATTTGACGCTGTTCAATAGTGGCAATGCCATTTTCAGTTAAACCCTGAGATTTCTGAAATTTCTTGACTGCTGTATAAGTGGCTGGCCCATAAAAAGGCAAGTCTTTTGGAATTTCGGCATTAGTGGCAAAACCGTGAAACTTTAATCTATTCTGAAGTCCGATGACTGTTTCTTCCATTACACTTCGAGTTTGGGCATCAGCGTTACCATTAACCCTAAGTTTTTGTGGATACTGTTTCTGAAACTTTTTAATTGCTTCTTCGGTAGCATCATCTGTCAAGGAGTTGTTATTCCGTTTCCAGGGAGCAAATTTAGTCAGATCCGGGTTAGGGTCTATTTCAGGAGCTAAATATCCCAGCCCAATCAATATATGACGGATGACTTCAGGACTACTAACAGCCATACTTTTTGGTTCCTTTGCTACTAAACTACCATTTAATGTATCTTGGTTTACAAAAATTATGTAAGTATAAATAAATAAATAAATCTAACATGTCTTGTTTGCAGGGTGTTCCAAACTTTAAGCGATGCGTGACCCAAGGTGTAACTCTTTGAGGCATTTATCTGTTAAGGGAGGCAGGGGAAGCAGGGGGAGAAAAAAAAGCTTAACTGAACTGTATTGGGCTATGACTCGCAGGCAAAGCTAAAGTAAAAGTAATGTAACCATACACTTTAGACTTACTCATTGCTCAGAAAACCAAACTCCGATTTAATATTCCACCGCTTACCGTCGTGAAGCAGTAATGTTAATTTGTCGGCAGTAAACTCAAAATGCAACTGACGCTTTTCAAACTCTGGCCAAGCATCTCTAAAGTTTTGCTTTGTTAAATCTCGAAACGCAACCGTTATATGGGGGGCAAAAGGGCGAGTTTTAGAAACCTTGTCAACGATTCCCAAGTTGCTTTCTGCATAAGCCATTAAATCAGCTTGCAAAGTCAAAAGTTCTTGACTTATGACTACATTAATGTATATGACACGGGGCACAAAGGCATCAAACCCCTTGAGTGTAATTGCTACTGGCTGTTGTCTATTAGCAAATTTCTTCAAGGATGCTTTTAACAGTGGCAAGTTATCATCTGCCCATTCAAAAGGTGGTTGCAGGGTAATATGAGGCGGAGATTTTAGCGCTCCGCTACTAGCATAGCGATCAGCGAAGTATTGCTTAATCTGGTTGGCGTAGTCTTGAATGTCTTGTGGTGGTAAAAGGGCGACAAAAAAACGGCTCATTTAGTTTATCTCCAAATTACAACCAATTCCCAATCAACACATAAGCAGACCAAAAGCTTGGTGCTTTGTAGTTAGGATGTTTCAGCAGTTCTAGCTGGGCACGGTGAACAGCTTCGGCTTTGCTAATTTTGCTCCTCTTGAGTTCTCGATAGAAGGCACTAACAAACATTGCTGTCGAGCGATCATCAATCTGCCACAGGGACGCTATGGTACTGCGTGCCCCAGCTCGTACAGCTGCTCCTGCAAGACCCAGTGCTGCACGTTTGTCTCCTGTCGCTGTCTGGCAAGCACTCAAAACTAATAACTCTACTATGGTTTTGCCCTGACTGCGGAAGAGAGTATCAAAATCTTTGACGTTGATCTGACCATCAAAATCCAAAATAAAAGTGTCTTCAAGGCGGGAACTAAACTGACCGTGGGTTGCTAAATGCACTATGTTGAATGAAGTATCAGCAATTTCACTCTCTAAATTCTTTTTCTTAAAATCTCTATCTATTAAGCTAGTGGTCGAGACTCCTGCTTTAATAATGCCGTCGAATTCAGATTTGATCGCAAGCAACGGTGCATACTTAGAAAAACCTGGTGGCGGCTGAGTCAGTCCTGCGGTTAGCGCCCTTAATTGCTGTTGTACTAGCGGTTTAGGGTCAAGGAGTTGCAGACCCACGCTTAGAGTAATTGCATATTTCTCTACCAAATATTGCTTACCATCATAGAGAGCGGCCATTGGTAAATTGCGTAACGCGCCATCCAGGACAAACACTAGGGTATCTACCCCACTTTTTTGCAATTGTGACTCAATGGGTTTGAGCAGCCAGTCGTAAACTTGGTGTGCTTGGGTTTGAACTGCGTTAGTAGCGGTGGGATTGACAAGATTTTTTCGCAGTTCTACTAAAAGTTTCTCTACATCTGCTTGGGATATCTTGTTACTGTAGTTTTGTAGGGGTTGTTTGGGAATTTTGACAATTACCTGGAGTTCGTCAGGAAGGATAATCGGATAAAGAATAGCAGCTGTGGGATTATCTTTATCTACCACTTGATCGAGGGATACTCTCTGACCTTGTAGGCAAGCTTGCTGGAAGAAGTCGTTCAATTCTGCTATTTGAAGTGCTTCAATGCGCTCTCGTGCTTTCTCCAATATTTTTTCATCTGGTGATTTTCCTTCTTGGGATTTCAGCAGTAACTCTACTGACTCTCGGTAGACGGGTTCCACGCTGTCCCGGAAGTTGAATTGCACATCCTGGTTTACTACATCTTTATTGGCTACTAAATCTCTGCGAAGAGATTGGAGAGTTGCCACAGCAGCATCATAAGCCGCGATCGCACCATTAATATCTTTTTGTGCCCACAGCAATCTACCTAATTGCCACTCTAAGGTATAGGTAATTTCTGGTGCATTGCTGCTCTGTGCCAAAGCTAATCCTTGCCGGGTAAGCTCTTGCGCCTCTGACCACTGCTTAGTTTCTTCGTACAAGCCTCCTAAACTCTTCAGTGCATAGGCTTCTGCCCGCTTGTCCCCTAAACTGCGGGATTGCTGGATGGCGCTGGCGAGTAATACTGCTGAGTCTTTGGTACTGAATGCTTTGTAGTAATTCTGACTGGATGCGTGCAATATACCACTCTTGACTTTTGCTAGACTTTGAGAAAAGTTTACTTGAGCGTAAATACTCGCACGGCTGAGGGGGAGTTGGTCGATTTGGGACTTAATCAACGGCAAGAGAGTTTGAATCTCTGCGGCTCGTTGATCTTCAATGAGTACTCCCAAGTAATTTAGTTGCGCTTGGACTTTTGTAATGGGTGAGGGAGATGCTGCAACTGTTTGTTGATAAAAGGCGATCGCCTTTGGTTTGTCTTGTTGTTTAAGAGCATTATTCCCCAGGCTGAACAGACTGGCTCCAATATCAACGCTTGATTGCAGATTTCGAGCAATCATCAGACTTTCTTCTAGTGCCTGACGTGACTTTTCCAAATTCCCCACTACTAAAAGCGCATCACCGAGCGATCGCAAACTCACTGTCTTTTCTATAGAGTCTGGTTGAGATTTTAATGTCTCACTAACATGATCGAGTGTTTTGAGAGCGCGAGGATAAAATCCTTGGGTTTGCCATGCTTGTGCTTGATTGATTAGCGATCGCACCACGCCGCTTTGATTATTTGCTTGCCTGTAAATTTTTTCTGTATGCCGCCAAGTTGCTAAAGCCGCCTCCGCCTGTCCCATTGTCAGTTGGAGACGACCTTGAATATCCAGTGATTGGGCAAATATTTGCAGATTTTGATTTTCATCCTGTACTTTGAGCAAATTTAAGCTCTCTGTAATTGCCTGCTGTGCCTGATTCCATGCACCGAGTTGTTGGTAAGCTAAAGAAAGATTACTTAGTGTTGCTGCCAGTCTGATGCTCTCCCCTTGCTGCTTATATACTTGGACAGCCTGTTGTAACACTTCTACCGCCTTAGTAAAGTTTCCGTTGTTATATAAAATTTTACTCTGCTCTATTAGTGAGGCTGGGTCAGCGACCACAGCCAGCGACGTAAGATTGTGAATTGGTAGTTGAGATAATAAATTAATTGAGCTAGGAACTTTTGCCAGCACGGGTGAATCAAGAATGCATAGCAGAGCTATCAGGAAGTACAAAGGCAAGCGTAAAAACTGAGTCAGCGTGGTTTTCTGCCAATTCCCTGGCTGCTTTTGCTTTTTAACTTTTACAGAATTCGCACCAAAAACCCTAGTTTTTATAGCCATAAACATGACAGAGGTAACTAATAACCAGGAACGCACAGGATTAACTGTAGGTATTTAGGCTACCAGGGTAATGTTACCATTTGCATCCATTGCTCATACCGTAGCTCTCACAATCTTATGTGAGTTGATATTGCAAAAAATCAGCCCACTAAGTAGGCTTATTTTTATAAGTACAAATAAGTCAAGTCCCCTAACCAAAAGGTTTTAGGTTTCTTGGGCACATTAACTGTCTTTTATTAATGTCTTAGTACAGCACAGCGTAAATAAACCTACCATTTCATTACAGCCACAAAGCCCAAAATTAAAGCTTTTTGACTTTTGACTTTTGAATGCGTGACTTCCGCCTTGCGGTACTAGTCTCACAACTGGCTCCTCAAGCCTGAATTCCAGCACTCCCTGCCGTACTAAAAAAGTTTATGAGAAGAATTCAGAACTCAAAAGCGGAGCCAAAGACGCTCCGCCTCCGGTCATAATTCAGCATGAATTCTGTACGAGTGGGTGATAGCGTAGCGGTAGCGAGTCTGCGAACGTCTGAATATTGGTTAAAACCGTACTTTCTCCCGCTACGCACTTTCCCCCCTGGTGGGCGAAACTAAAATAAATATTTTTCGTAATTAAAACTCTATCCCCTTGTGGGTAGAGTATTCTGAATTCTGAATTTTGAATTCTGACTCCTGTTTTATTACAATAAAATACCAAAAACCTGGTCGAGGTTGACCAGGTTTTATCGAGTTTACAGGGTTCAAATTGTTAAACTAAGTTAAGTAATTAAAACTTAATAACTAAGGTTGACTAAACGACGAACAAACTCAGCATTATTGCGTTTTTCCGCTTTAGGATTTGGGCTTGCCTTCTACATTCGGCTTTTTACCACTTCATTTGATCTGCTGAAATTTGCTTGGGTTGATGACAGGGGACACTAAGTCATTTACCCTTTTAGTTTGGTTTTTTGTTTGGTGTCCTACTATTTAAGTTATCACTTAGTTTGTCAGTTGCAACCCCTAGTTTACTAAAGTTGACGTTTTGTTAGATTTTGCAATTTAGCTCCAGAGATTTGATCCCCAACTATCTTTTTAAGAGAGTTGAGGGGATCTTGGAGAGATAAGCATGACTAACCAAACTGCATTGTTATCAATTCCACATAATTGGACTGTTATCCAGATGGTCGGTAACAATACGTCCAATGGCATCAATTTCTGCCAATTGGGCGGCGGAAAGCTTAATTTGAGCGGCTAATGCGTTGTCTCGTGCTTGTTCGGGATAACGCGCCCCAGCGATCGCATTTGTTTGGGGTTGAGCAATTAACCACGCTAAAGCTAACTGAGCAAGTGTACAATTATGAAGAAGGGCTATGGGACGCAGTTGTTGTAGCGCCTGTTGAGCACGTTCAAAGTTTTCGCCTTGAAACAGTTTATTTTTAGCACGGTTATCTGCCGGATCAAATTTATGACCATGAGCAAATTTACCTGTTAACAACCCCTGTGCTAAAGACGAATAAGCGAGGATAGAAATATTATTTTCGATACAATAGGGCAATATATCTTGTTCTACCTGTCTCCAGAATAAAGAATAGGGTGGTTGTAAACTATCAATACGTCCATAACTTGCTGCTTCTGCCAACTGAGCGTGGGAAAAATTGGAAACACCAATAGCTCGAATTTTACCTTGCTCTTTAAGCAGGTTAAGAGCGCTCATAGTTTCCTCAATAGGTACTATTTCACTATTGAAAGCACCGGAGGGCCAATGTATTTGGTAAAGATCAATGTAATCAGTTTTCAGGTTGGTTAGGGAACGATCGCAAGCTTCAATGACTTGTTCATACTTTAGATGGTTAGCAAAAACTTTTGTGGCATATTCCACGCGATCGCGTACATCAGATAAAGCTTCAGCGACAATTTGCTCAGAGTGTCCTTGACCATAAGCTTCAGCAGTATCAATTGTCGTGATACCAGCTTCATAAGCGGCTCGAATCGTTTTAATCGAGTCAGCATCTTCAACTCCCACCCACATTCTTTTACCAGCTTGCCAAGTTCCCATAAGGATGGGTGTGATTTGGACTTTAGAAGTACCTAGTGAACGCTTTTCCATAACTACTTGCTTCCTAATTCATTCCCCTAGATAGTTTCACACGTTATCGGTTTTAGCTTGAAATTAAATCAGAGTTACAGTAGATGCTGATGGAATTGACTACAACTTTTCATGCTCTCAAAGAATGGGCAGTTGCCATAAATGCTTTAGAAAGTGGCAAAACAATTATGTTGCTCCGCAAAGGCGGTATCCATGAACGAAATGGACATTTCCAAGTTGCCCACAAGCAAATTTTGCTTTACCCTACTTATGAACATCAACAAGCTTTCATGCTGAAAGCTGAGTATGCTAATCGTGTTTATCCAGTAACATCAGGTTGGCATCCAGAGAAAGTGCCTATCGGCAGTTGGGCTGAAATTACAGATATTTTGCCAGTTAGCGATGAGTCTATTGTCAACACATTGCTTCCCTTCCATATTTGGAACGAGCATTTTATTAGCGATCGCCTCAAATGGAAACCACGCCAGCCGCTTTATATTCTCCTCCTGCGGACATATAAACTACCCCAACAAGAAATTCCCTATCATCCTAAATACGGTGGTTGCAAGTCATGGATTGATTTAGATCAACCAATTAACTTGCAAGGATCAAAACCAGTTTTATCCGACTTTGCATACACTCAACTAGTAGAGACAATTCGCCAGATTGTCGGCGATAAGTTGTATGCTCCCTCTTTCTGATAACCCAAGTTACAGGTTATCAAAGACCAATTTCATATTGAATGCGAAGGCAGACTAGGAGATGGCGGTTGCGCTAGGCGCAACTGCAACTCCGGCTTAATCAAAAGTACTTTTCAAACTTCCTCTTAGGCGCTGATATGATGTTTTTGTACTAAACATATCTTGATATATAGGAATCTGACTTTTCACGGGATCTGGAAAACCTCTCTCCTTGCAGGAGAAGGGCTTTGAATCGAATGATTTAGGACTGCTATATACGGCTAACACAATTTTATTCTCATTTCATAAATGATCTTTAAGGAAATTTTGTTGGGGTTTACGCTCTCTATTAACTTAACAAAGCTTTAGCCTTGCCCCGTTTGCCCAATAAAAGCTTAAAGCCATCAAACATAATTGTAAAAGCTTGGTACACACGATCAACGATCTTACAAATTTTTTTCTCTTCATCTTCAGAAAGATGAATACTATTTAAAAATTTTTGCATTTCCTGCTCAAAAAGTTCGTGATTCTTTTCAATATCTAAATGATGTATTGAGAAGTATTTGAGTTTACTAGAATAACCGACTTGTTTCACCAAGCTTGCAGTGTACTCAAAAAAGATGTGACCTGTAGACTCAAGACTCATTATCAGAGCAACTCTTTCAATATCACTACTGGCTCGAAAAACCTCCGATATTATGGCATAGGTAGCATCACGGGTGAAAAGATAATCCCGGCTATATAGTAGTTTAAGATTCGGCTCTTCAACTTTCATCTCTTGAAGATCGCTTAAAAACCATTGCTCGTGCCCCATGTCCTCGACTAAATGATGGTGAGCAACTTTACGGATTTTACTATCAGTAATTTGTAGCTCGTTTATTCGTATTACGTCCTGAAAAGACATAACCCAGAAGCTCAAGTATTGAGCCAACACTTTTATATTTTCTAGAGAATTTTCTCTAGTAATTTGGATGAAAAGTGGGTGTTTAGCTAGTTGAATTTGCTTTTGAATTATATATTTATCGATGGTTTTCATCTTAAATTCAATATTTCCTTAAAGAATATACTAGTGCTCGTCAATACCTTCGCCAAAAAAAGAGGACGAAGAGAGAGGGTTGATATAAAGTAAGTCAGTGTTAAAAAATCAAGCTATGTGACGAAACATAAAATCACCCAATAGCTTATGCATTGGTTATTCCACGGTTTTGATAAAACTAAACATAGACGGGTTTTATCATGCCGACTTATCTAGTTTTATAAGTAGTTTCCGAAATTGGCAATAGTCTGTATGTATCTAATCAGAAAAACAAATAGTCTAATTACGAACTTCAGCAAAAATAGTAGTTATTGTTACACACAATCCCAAAAAACGCGGATACATTAGAAAAATCTCACCCGATAAATAAGGTGAGGCAAAGCTGTTTATCTTCGTGTCCCTCTAGCAGATGTCTTTCAAGCTATGACTTGTTAAGTAACTATCTTGAAATGGATAGAACTTAATTACGCTTTGTCTAAAGTATTAGGCAAAAAAGTATCCCAGAAGGGTGATAATTAGCTTGACAAAAATCTGTTAATATGCATGTTAGCTAAAAGTACAAGGAGTTTGCAATGCATCGACAAATGTGCTGGTTATCTAAGTTTGGTGGCGACGGAGAGAAAATTTTGTATTTGCAGACAGAACCTAATCAACCTTGGCGTCCTTACACAGCTTTTAGAGGTTTTATAGTCCCAGATTATCAAATACCAGGTGGTTCTAAAGGTTGGGCAACTTATCAAAAACTTCTTAAAGCAGGTTGGACACTAGTACCTAGCGCACGGGCAAATGAGTTCGGCAGTAGCAGCTACGTAGAGTCAACAGCCCAAAATCAATAGTCATTGGTCATTAGTCATTTGTGATTCTTGGCTTCTCTGCGTCTTCCTAGTCTCTCACTCGCTCACAAACCTCTGGGGGAACCTTCACCGCGAGGATCGGCGGCCCCTTCTAAAGTTCCATCAGATGTTACAGCGATCGCATTACCATTACCCCAAGGAATAGTTTCCTTTATTTTGTGTCCCCGACGGCGTAAGTCTTGCACAGTGGGAGCATCTAAACCCCAGGATTCGACGCGCAACTCATCTGGAAGCCATTGATGATGTATGCGTGGAACAGAAACAGCCGCACCAACATCCATGTTGTATTCCAGCACATTTAAGATCACTTGCAAAACCTGAGTGATGATAGTGCTACCACCAGGCGCACCTGCTGCCATGCGGAAATGACCATTTTCTGTAACAATTGTCGGAGTCATGCTGGATAAAGGAGTCTTACGAGGTGCGATCGCATTGGCATCGTTACCAACCAAACCAAAGGCATTAGGGACTCCTGGCGCAGAAGCAAAGTCATCCATCTCATTGTTGAGGACAATTCCAGTTCCTGGTGTCACGACACCAGCACCAAAACCAAGATTAATCGTGAAAGTCAGACTTACGGCGTTGCGTTCTTCATCCACAACCGTAAGATGACTGGTTTGGGGAGATTCATACCGCGTCGCGTGCAGTTTAACAGAGCGATCGGATAATGGAATGATATTTTCTCCTAAACTTTGATTATTAGCTTGACTAAAACGTTGTAGTGTCTCTTTATCTATTGGCTTGACCTCGATCGAAGGTCTAGCCACTTGCATATTAATTTCTTGACGGCGTTTTTTGGCGTAAGCTGGACTAAGCAGTTCTTGTACAGGAACTTTAACAAAATCAGGATCACCTAAATATTCTGAGCGATCGGCGTAAGCAATTTTCATTGCTTCTACCATTAAATGTATAGCGTCGGGATGATGCCATCCCAAAGATTTCAAATCAGTGTCACCAATAATATTTAAAATCTGCAATAGATGAACGCCTCCCGATGATGGTGGTGGCATTGAGCAAATTTTAGATTTACGAAAGTTTCCACAAACGGGATTGCGCCAGATTGGTTTATAGGCTTTGAGGTCTTCTAGAGTAATTAAACCACCATTTTTTACCATATCAGAGGCGATCGCACGAGCAATACTTCCGGTGTAAAAACTTTGGGGATTTTGGGCAATTTCTGTTAAAGTACGTGCCAAATCACGCTGCACTAGCTTGTCACCTGGTTGATAAAACTCACCATTGCGAGTGAAAATTTCCCGCGCTGCTGGATTGTTGAGAATTACTTGCTTGCGGGATTGGTTCGTTTGTAGAGAACGCCACGTTGCTACATCGCCAAGAATAAAGCCATCTTTTGCAAGTGCGATCGCAGGTTTCATTACCTCTTGCCAAGAAAGCTTACCATAGCGACGATGCACTTCATAAAGTCCCGCCACCGTTCCTGGTGTGCCTACTGCCAAATAACCATTAATACTTGCATTGGGGCGCACCTTTCCTTTTGCGTCTAGATACATATTTCTTGTAGCTTTCAAGGGTGCGCGTTCGCGGAAATCTAGCGCTTTCATCTCACCAGTTTTCTCAGAATGCATCAGCAAAAATCCGCCGCCGCCGATTCCGGCTGAAAAAGGTTCAACCACTGAGATTGCAAAGGTTGTAGCTACGGCTGCATCCACTGCATTACCGCCTTTACGTAACATCAAAATTCCCGCTTCACTCGCTAAGGGATTGGCCGAAACCACCATCCCCTTTTTGCTGCGTAGGGGTAAAGTTAAAGCAGCTGAGGCGACTTGGGTGTAAAGCAAGACACTGAAAGAAAAGATTGCAATTGCAACTTGCTTGGGTTTAGTAACAGTAAGCATTTTTATACCATTTATCCTAAAATTTTATACTTGTTTAGCATCTTGGCGTGAGATTATTGATTATGATCTGATTTGAAAATTTTATAATACTTATAAATGCTATAGCAGTCCGCTTTGATTTTTGAAATTATTTGCGTAGACAGGGAGTGGGGGAGTGGGGGAGTGGTAAAGAAGCTTTTTCGGGGTGTACTGATTTTTTTCAAAAATCAAATACGAGTCCTATATAATAACAATTTGTTCATTGAGTTAATGAATTTTACGATCGCCAATCTTCGATGTAAATAATGCGAGCTAATTATGGATACCGTAATTACACCAGAAAGAATCGAGTTACCACCTGGCGCGGTGTTGAAGCTTTTGGGAGGCTGGAAAGACTATCAAGTATTGAGTCAGCAACTAGGCGATCGCTCCTCACCTCGCATTAAATATCGAAGAGGAGAGATTTTGCTGATGGCACCGCTACCAGAGCATGGAAGAGATGCGAGTTTATTGGCATTGATAGTAATAGCTCTACTTGACCATTTAAACCGCATATACGAGTCATTTACGCCCATCACCATGAGCTTGCCAGAAATTAGTGGTATTGAACCAGATTTTTGCTTTTACATTGAAAATTGCAGAGCAGTAGTAGGCAAAAAAAGAATTAATTGGGAGTTAGATCCACCACCAGATTTAGCAATTGAAATAGATGTGACAAGCTACACCGACGTTAATGATTTTTTACCTTATCGAGTGCCAGAAGTTTGGATATTAAAGAGTAATCGGTTATTAATTTATCGATTGCAGGAAGAAAGTTATGTTCTTACAGAAAGCAGCTACTTTCCTAACGTCAGAGAAATTGTGCAGCAATGTCTCCAAATGGCCAATGAGCAAACAACAAGTGAAGTCATTAGGTGGTTAAAGAACTTTTTGCGTGAACAGCAGTAGGGTGTGTTATGGCTTCGGTAACGCACCAAGCTGTTACGCATTTAAGTTGTATATTTACTCTTGAGGTTGTCATTGGTCACTTGTACTGAGCGACCTAACAGTGCGTCTCCAAGAGTTGCCGTTGGCGCAGCCTCTGCAAGAGTTGTATTTGTCATTAGTCATTTGTAATTTCAAAGGACAGATGACCAATTGACTTAGGACAGTCTTAACGCTTATCCAAGCATTTGACTGCTCTGTTCCCCCACCTCGCCGCAACCGGAACAAACCCAGATTTCCCTTGTGCAATATTTTCATATTTCGATAGTTTTACCGAAAGTTCAAACCTAATTTTCGTCATCATCTGGGGATAAACCTTCTCTAACTTCTACCTCAGATGTTGAGGGTGATATTTTCTTAATCATCTCAAAGCGTGCATATTCTGATTTTACTGATCCCAATGAGTAATACAGAAGCGTAAGTTCGGGTTTTGACTCTTGAAAACTCTTATTTTCTCTCTAAAAGAGAAGCCAAGAGTCTTTAATCGTAATTATGCTTGCTTACAAGATAAAGTGGGACTTAAACTGTTGTGGTCAAGAAAATGTCAACCACGGATTTAGAAAGGCTTCTTTACACTGTAAAAGCGGATTTTCAATCTGAGACTACTAGTATTGCTGCTTTCGCCTTTCCTCAGACGGAATTTCGATTATTGCCAAGGATAATTGGCAGTACTCATGCAGCTTTAGTTCTGCCTAAAAGTCAGTTTAAATTATTGCCCTCAGAAATCGGTAATCACAATTTGACTATAGTTTTCAAAAGTCAAAACCATGCTTTGGAGAATTTTCAAGTAAATTTTTTCCCCAAAATCACTACTTTGACTTTATTAGGCTATTACAAAGATGGCACGGCTAATCTACGTTATCAGCCAGCTAATAATTATGATTGGTTCAATGCCAGAGGATATAAAATAACTCGTCCTGACTCCATTGGACAAAAGTTTGAGTTTTTGGCACGCAAGTTTTACCCGTTTTTTGAAGAATTTTTTCTGGAGCAATCAAATCACTCTCAAAAAATAAATTAAAAATGACTTTATAGTTTTATGGCGTGATAGCGATTAAACAACGGGCTATTCCAATAAGACATCATTTGGCATGAAAGCAATACAAGCAGGGGAGAATTTTATACAAGTTCTTTAAAATACTGTGCCTTCGCTTATTTTGAGAGTTGAAGGGGAATTAAAGCCTTAAGCAATGTACAATCTAGACGCGCATTAGCTTATTTCAGGTTTTCGGTGCTTTAGGCTAACTTAGAACTTGCACCAGTCCCCACGAACGCCTCAGAATGAATTCACCAGGCTTATAGCTAAAGTCTATCTATTGAAGACTAAGTAAGGGTTGTAGTCCACTAAGCGTGGACTTGGGCTATAAGAGTGAAAATTTATTCTCAGGCGGGATAGGTAGGTGCAAGATATAACCTAACCCTTAATTACGAATTACGTTAGCGACGCGCAAAGCGAGTCCGCGTACTCCTGCAAAGAAGCAAGCTAGCAAGAGCGTCTCGTAGAGAGCGTCATTACAAATTATTTTAATCCTTTAGATTTGCGAAACTCCTGGACAACATCTTTAATATCACGTAATTCCCCCTCAACTAAATAATTTAACTGCCGCATTTCATCTGCCGAAATCTTTCCCGCAAGGGAAGCGATCGCATTTCTTAATTCTGGATATTTTTTTAATATTTCTTGTCGAACAATTGGCACAGTTTCGTAAGGTGGAAAATAATGTTTATCATCTTTCAAGACAACTAAACCCAATCGAGAAATCTGTCCGTCAGTGGAATTACCCGCCACCATATCCACTTGTTTTTGAATCAAAGCACGATATATTAAACCCAAATCCATAATTTGGGGAGGTTTGGCAAAACGCAAATCGTAAGCTTTCGCTAATCCAGGAAAACCATCTTCCCGTTCTAAAAACTCATAGCCAAAACCCCCGCGCCACTGTGGTGTATATTGAGTAGCTTCAGAGAGAGTTTGAATATTGTAGCGCTTGGCATCATTACCCCGAACAATCATCGCAAAAGTGTTTTCAAAACCCAAGCTTGGCATCACTTCCAGATTGAATTGCTGGGAGTATGCTTGTTTCAACCTTTCATAAACTTCTTTCGGATCATTAACTGCTTTTTGCTTTAAAATTCCAGTAAAAGCTGTGCCTGTATACTCAATATATGCGTCAATTTTGCCAGCAGTAATAGCACTATGACAAACAAAAGAACCACCTAGACGAGGACGACGAGCTACTTTTAAATTAGTTGTCGTCTCAATTTGTTGTGCTAACAGTTCACCTAAAATATCTTGTTCAGTAAAATCTTTGGAAGCAACGATAATATTACCACTGCTACTATTATTTGAATTTAGGGTACAGCTAGTGATTACTAATAACAAAGCAAAAGTTAAAAAGCAAAATGCCAAAAATCTTTTCATTAACTTTTAATTTTTAATTTATTCTCCATCCAACCAATTGCAAAGTCAGCCAGTAATGCAATTGCTGCCGCCGGAACTGCACCAGCTAAAATTAACTGATCGTTCACTACTGATATACCGCGAAAAATAAATACTCCCAAACCACCAGCACCAATTGCTGCTGCAATAGTTGCAATACCAATGGCAATTACCGTTGCTACACGCACCCCTGCTAAAATTACTCCCAGTGCTAAGGGAATCTCAACTTGCAACAACAATTGTCTATCTGTCATCCCCATGCCTCTCCCGGCTTCTCTAATAGCTGGATCTACACCAGTAATCCCTGTGTAAGTGTTACGAATTATCGGTAGCAACGAATATACAATCAGGGCAACAATTGCTGGTACTGCACCAATTCCACCAATTATCGGAACCGGAATGAGTAAGCCAAATAGCGCCAAACTAGGAATAGTTTGGAAAATATTTGCTATGCCGAGAATTGGTTGGCGGAGATAACTTTTACGTGTAATTAAAATACCTAATGGAATGCCTACAAGTATAGCAATTCCAATTGCAATGCCTACCAAAAACAAGTGTTCTAGAGTATGCTGAAGAATTTCTGGAGCATACTTAATGAGGAAGAAATTTTTCATAGAGTATCTTGCAAGGTATGCAGACATTGGAGAAAGGCAAGGCTTTCTGGATGTTGCGATCGCATAAATTCATCCTTTGCCTCCAATACTACCAATTCTCCCCCATACATTAAACCTATTCTCGATGCCAAGACAAATGCTTCTTGAATATCGTGGGTGACAAACACAACTGTTTTGCCTAACTCTTGCTGCAAATGCCGAAACTCTTGTTGCAGTTCTAGGCGCGTAATTGGATCGAGTGCGCCAAAGGGTTCATCCATCAACAACACTGGCGGATCTGCTGCTAAAGCCCTAGCTACACCGACTCTTTGCCTTTGTCCTCCCGAAAGTTCGTTCGGGTAACGTCCGGCGAATTGTGCTGGTTCTAAGCCTACTAATTGCAATAATTCATAAACCCGCGTTTTGATTTGTTTAGGTTGCCAACCTTCCAAAGATGGGACTAAACCCACATTGCGTTCAACAGTGAAATGGGGAAATAAACCAATTTCTTGAATGACATAACCAATTTTTCGCCGCAGTTTAATTTCATCCCATTGAGTTGTGGGAATACCATCAAATAAAACTTCGCCTTGTGTAGGTGTAAATAGGCGATTAATTAACTTCATTGTGGTGGTTTTGCCGCTACCACTGCGCCCAAGTAATACCAATGCTTCTCCTTGGCGGATGGTGAAATTAAGATTTGACACCAATGAGCGATGATTGCGGCTAAGGGTGACATCGCGGAATTCGACAGCAGTTTGATTATTTTGCGGCATGAATGGCTTTTGATGGACGCTAGCTATTGTATTATGTGCTGATTTTGCTAGCGTGCTAACGCCCAATTTGCCAGACAAGTTGCTCAAGGCTTTTGTTTTAAGCTGCTCTATGCAGTTTTAGCATTTTCATCTGATGCTTGTTCTGCAACATTTTTTGGCGTTGCTGAATAAAGGGATGAATTGATTTATGCAGGTACAGTTTGATA
>NZ_CAXTNE010000043.1:27535-38135 GCF_964245445.1 uncultured Nostoc sp. | reverse complement strand
CAGATAATTGGCTTGTCGATTTGACTTTGAGATAGTCAACGGCTTGACTCAATTGGTCTTTGGTGGGATTGTCAAGGTCATCGCACTCGACAGCGATCGCTGCCGACGTATAATCGTCTTTAGTAAATCCTTGATAACCCTGTTTGTACAAACGAGCGCGGACGTTATTAGTAAATTTGTCAGACATGATAATTGCTCCTTAAAGGGCTAGTGTTAAAACTTCGATGGTTGCGGATTTCATCGTTTGCGAACGCTTGTTAATTGCCCATTTAGCAGCAATAAACGCAACAAGGGCTAAATCCTTGCAGTGGTAAATATTTTCAGCACTGAAAGATAGTCCGGCTTTCTCAAACCAGTAGTAACGAGTGCTGCGCGGTACGTCGTCAAGGTTGATTTTTAAATAGTCTGCCAGCGCAACTAAAAAACTCTTGCCGTTGTAACTAGCGTCTAATTCATAAAAGTGCTTGAAAACTTGCCAACGCTCATTAAATCCTTTGCTAGCAGGGGTTAGCGCACCGTAACGCCGCCGAATTCCTGCAAATGTCTCAACTATTTTTTGAGCCGAAGCTGATTCCACATCTAAGCTAAAACGCTGTTTGAGAAAAGCTACTACTCGATACCAAGTGATATCTGAAATTTCTTTACCCATCTCGCGCTGATAAATCTGTTTCAGGTGGCGATACTTAGCTGAATATACTTTTGTTGTCACACTACCTCCGTACTACTATTTAAGTTGGTCAAAAATTAACTGGACATCCGGTTATGCCAAGGTATTTGATATAGCCCTGAGTCTGAAGAGAGGTATTTGATATAGTCCTGAGTCTGACGACTATCAATAACCTTGGATCTTGGACTTTGGACGGGCTTTAAAACCCAAAGTTTGTCGTCTATAACCACGTAATAACAGGCTTTGTCAGCTTTTAAGACATACTGACACTTTCTCGTTTACCCCCATGAATACGCCCCAGTAAGCCTAGTTAGAGCATTCATGTATGGGAAAAATTTATCGCTCCGAGTTAGAACAAACTCAACTGTATTGAGTTCTTAGTTATCTCTGCTGTGTGCTGTTTATATAAGCTCGGCACTTCGTAGCAGCGCCTTAGCACCTTGTCACGATTGAGCTTTAAGTCAGCAGTCTTAGACTGACGCGCTAAAGGGCGGAAATAGTACTGGGTGTATCTGATACTGTCGCTACTGGTTAAATATCTGTACAGGGTTCCATTAATCCAGTAAGTTTTGCTCTGGCTCAATAGCGTGACGCATCCTACAAGCTCTTTATCAATCATCATTTTTATCTCCCGCGACACACGCGCCTGTTAAGCTTGCACCCAAGAAGACCGCAATTGATGCGATAGCACTTCCTTCAAAAATTTTGGCGTTGTAGATCCATGTGGGTTGATATTGGTCGCCTCTACTTTCTTCAATGCGATCAACGCCGTGACAAAAGATAGTACCAACTACCATAAAACCTGTTGTTAGTAAGCTCAGAATTGCTACTTCTGACGCAGCATCTTGAATGAATGAGTTAATCTTTTCACGCCAAGTAATTACACGGCGAATGTGCATTACTGGCTTTTGTTCTAGATATGAATGCCACTCTTCATTAGTAAAATTCAAGGGCTTGGAATCACAATGAACGTGAAAGTCAAGTAGTTCGCCCACTGCTTGTATTGCATCCCCTATCATCACATCTGGAGAGTATTCTAGTTGTCTGAATTCTTCTGAATCTCGGATTTCTCTGAGCCAGCGATCTACTGCTTCTAACCTTCGTAATTGGTTTTGGTGGAGCATAAATCTTTATCCTTCTTTTTGTTTATTTCTGTGGACTTTGAATTGCTTACAAGCCCACTCAAAGCTGTAGTTGAGAGTGTCTGCAACCGCAAGCATTCCTCAAGATTCATTGCTTGCAGGATGCTTGCGTCTACAGTCTGTGTCCATCTTTTGAAAGCGACAGTTGCCCAAGTTCCATTGATTTCTGAGATTTGCCACCAAACTGAAAAAGGCAACTTTTTAATATCGATATCCATACTTGGTCTATGTAGTTTTCAAGGTTCAGACACGCACAATTCCCGCGACCGCAGATATAAAGCGACCGCTATGCAGATAACCTGTGTTCGTAGCTAAATAATCGTGTTCGCCTGAGTTATTGACGCATCAATAACCCAGGCACTATGATATTAGTACAGGATGAGTTGCAATGTCAAGATAAATGACCATATAAAGCTAGCCGACAATTGCAAGCTTAACTGGCATAGTGTTAAATGGGAGTCTGATAATACCAGACACGTTGCTATGCCAGTTCGTAACACTGTGAGGAGGTTTATTGAAGAAAAGCTCAAAATCACACGCTATCAATTTATGAAAGAGACGGGACTATCAAAAACCACAGTGTACGCACTGTGCGACAATCATGAGCAAATACCCAATGGAATAGCACTTAACAAAATCTGTGACTGTTATAAAATCCAGCCCTGTGAGTTGTTGGAATGGAGCGAAGATTAAGCGAAGACTCTGACCGTTGGCTGTTAATTCAAAAATGTAGCAAGGGCTTCACAGTAAAGGATGTAGCTTGATGATGGAAATTCCCATACACCTATTAGGTAAACTCTTTCAAAAATGACGAAACCCGCTCGACCGGGAAGTTAAGCGGGTTCCATCATTTGAAAAATTCTCACGGGTAACTCCGAAACGAATTGTCTGTGGTAGGACTTTTCGGAACCGCGATCGCTAACTCTATGTTAACTAGTTGTGCGGTCGTGTTGCAATAAGAAGTTACCCGGATTTTGAAAAATTCGGAGTAAGAAAAAGTGAATCATACACAGACAACTGCAACGCTGACTGCTAATAGACTTACAGACAGACATTATAAGGAGTGCGTAACAAACCGGGGCTTGTGTCCTGAGTGGATAGCTGTTAACTGTCGCTCAATGGAAATCAAAGAAGCGACCCAGCGCTTAGGATACACAGCGCTTTCTGCTGGTATCTGGCTAGAAGGAAGCAACGGTTTTGGGCAGTACCGCCCTAACAAGCCCTGGAAAAGCCCAGACGAGAAGAAAGCGGCCAAATATCGGACAGCCACTAGGGAAGAATACGATGCAATGCTACCCCGTCATCCTCATAATCCAGGCTACTGGAAGGATTTAGAGGCGCTCAAAGCACTTTGCTATCACATAAACGGTCATCCCTGCTTACTTCTCTCTGAGGGGCTATTTAAGGCTCTAGCCGGCTGTTCTAACGGATTCCCCACAGTTGCCCTCGCTGGTGTTGAACAGGGATTAACATCCGCCAAAAATGACCCACAAAGCAAACGTTACCTAGTCGATACCTTAGAATTGTTAGCCCGTGCTAAGTTTGGATGGATTATTGCATTTGATGCCGACGAATCCACCAAAGCTAACAAAAATGTGATTGCAGCACAGAGAAAACTGGCTTGTCAATTAGCTAAGTTTAAAGTGCCTGTGTACATTGCCACAGGCTTATGGAGTGCAGCAGAGGGGAAAGGGATGGACGATTACATTCAGTCCAACGGCGGCGACGCTTTCAGAGACAAAGTGTTACGATTAGCTGTTAACTTTGAAACTTGGGAACGTCAGTTCAAAGAAGACGATTCTGATAACAAAACCTTGTCAGAGTCGGTTTTTGCTGCACAAATCGCCGAAGATTACCGCGCTCGTCTTGCTTGGCACGTAGCAAACAAAGCTTGGTACTGGTATGAAGCAGAAAATAAACGCGGGGTCTGGGGTGAAATTCCCGTCGAAGAGGCGATGTCAATTGTTTTAACAGAGTTAGAAACGCGGACACGCCATTTTTCCAGCAAGTTTGTCAACGGCGTTTTGACTTTACTCAAGGCCAAGCTCAGGGTTAATCACTGGGAAGTCCGCAAAGGCTTTATTTGTCTTCAGGATTGTGTGCTTGATGTTAATACCCTCAAAGAGTATCCACATGAGCCGGGATACAGAATGCTTAGTCAGCTACCTTTTAAATGGGCTGACCGCAGTGTAGGTTGTGAAACAGTTAAAGAATGGTTGCTCGAAGCTTGCGAAGGTAAAGCTGACTGGGTGCAAGTAATTCGCGCTGGCATCAATGCGACCGTCACCGAACGCGGCGGAGAGTTACAACGATTCATGGAACTAGTGGGCGCTGGCGGCACTGGCAAAGGTACTCTATTACGGCTGGTACAAGCGCTACTTGGCAGGGAAAACTATGCAATTACAGAACTGAAGCAGTTGGAGCAAAACCGCTTTGAAACTGCTGCTCTCTACGGCAAGAAAGCTGTGTTTATCACTGACTCTGAGCGCTACACAGGTGATGTTAGCACTCTCAAGAAATTGACCGGCGATGATGATCTGCGACACGAGAAAAAAGGAATCCAGCAAACAGGCAGTTTTAGATTTAGTGGCGTGGTCTGGATTGCCGCTAACGAAATCATTCAAAGCAGTGATTACACTAACGCGCTGGCCCGCCGTCGTCTATCAATGCCTTTTGAGCGGGTGGTTCCTCAAAATGAGCGCCGCCCTTTAGAAAAGGAATTTCAACCATACTTGCCTGGGGTATTGCAATGGGTTTTAGAGATGCCAGCAAAAGATGTCGCCGCTTATGTGGGCGACACTAACAAACTAGTACCTTCACTCGCCTCATTTAGCACAGAGGTATTATTAAGCACTAATCCTCTGGCGGATTGGGCTAATGACTGTCTTTACTATGACCTAAACGCACAAACGCAAATCGGTGATAACGGTCAAAGTGCTGAATTGTTCCTCTATCCTAACTACTGCGAATGGGCGCAGCGTAACTCTCACGGCATCATGACCAAGCAACGATTCTCAGCAATTTTGCTCAATCTGCTGAAGTCTCAACTCAATATTAATGCCGCAAAAGTCAGAAACAAGAAAGGACGTTTTATCACTAAAATTGCTATTCGGCAACCAGGACATGACTTTCCGCTCTTAGTGTCAGAAAAAGATGCTGACCTAAATGCTGACCTTAGTAACAGTAGTGCTAACCCAGTGCTGACTGAAATGCTAACCGAAAGTGTTGATAGTGCTGATTTTCAAGGCGGTGCTGACCTTTTTGCTAATAGTAATGCAGTTGACACCACCAACCAACACTACTTGATGGACACTACTAGCAGTCAAAATCAGGAGGATAAGCCAGCACAGTCAGCACATCCAGCACCAGCAAGAGTTTCAGCCAGCACCCATGCCAGCACCACACAAAAAGAAGTCAGCACCACACAACGAATTATTGAGGCTTGGGAAAACAAGTCAGCCTTGGGCGAAATCGTTCTAAGCCTTGATAGTGCTGAATTACAGCAAATAGTCAAAGGCTTCAGCCCTGAACGACTCCAATATATTAAGGACGCAGCTAATAGCGTATGGCGATTAGGGGCAGATTCATTAGCTGATTACAACGGCGAACTATTTTACATCTGGGAATGCGGACAATCAAACGATATCCGTATTGGTACTAAGACTCAGCCAGGGGTGAGGGTTAGACGCGCTCATCTGCGCCCTTGGTTGGGCATTTGATTAGAAAACAGATCCAGTCTTTAGTATTAAATATTGGACACGAGTTAGATCGTTCCCATACTTTAGGGCTGGCTATTGACGGTAAAAAGGGCGTTGTCAGGAGCGTTAAAACTGAGCATTATAAAGGTAAAATTTTTACTTGATTTGTCTTTGACTTGATTAACTAGCCTTAAACCACATCTATTACAAGTGTCAAGAAGAAGGGTGTGGGGGGTAGGGTGTTGGGTGTAGGGAAGACGGCAAAGGTCTGGGCTTGAAACCCTGACCAACGCAATCGTTTTAAAAGACGGGGCTTGTACCGAATCTATGTTGTTGGGGCTATTTCTTCCCCCACACCCGACACCCGACACCCCGCCCCAACGGGGCTTGGTCATGTAACAAGAGTAGGCTTATTGTTTTGCAGTGAGGATTAAACATGGGGAAAGCACAACGGCGTAAAAAAATTGCCAGGAGTGGTAACGGTATTACTGAAGAAACAATACTGATGGCAGGAGCAGTACAACCCAAAGATGAGGCTTTACCGCCTGCCATAGTTTGGGGTGTGCAGCTTGGAAATATCCACGATTACAAACGATTGTTTATGGGCAGTGTGCATTTCATCAACAGGGGTTTTAATCCAGCTAAGTACCTGTTTACCACAGAGCAGTTTGATAGAGTTTTGCAATCTTTGATTGACCAGAAAACTTTAGTTTTTCGGGATGGAGGATACTACCTCCATCCCGATATTCAACAGATGGTAGACGAAGAATCTGGGAAAAAGTTCAGCCCAAAACTGAGTTAAATCTACTGATTTCTGAAAAAAATAACCGCACTACTAGAATAAGATGCGGTGCTAAAACAACTTATCAAGTTGAATACAACGGCAAAAACAATCAAATAATCGTAGCTAAAATCCACTTATCTTTTGCGGTTAGGGTCAGTACCAAGATATCGTTCAACGCGCTGTAACTTGGTATTAGTAAAACCTGTGCGTGACCAAATAGCTTGTAGATAATTATTGAAATCATCCGATATTTTTACTGGAATAAATTGATTGAGTAGAAAGAAAATTGACAAACTAAATAATGCAGAAAACAACCCCATCGTCCCATATTTTCCTATGGGTTCAGCGCGATAAACCTCTTTCTCTATGGTGATGGGTTTGGGGGGAGGGCTGTTCTTCAACTCCTGAATAACCGTAGTCAAGTTCTTCGTGTGAATCAACAGATCGTTCCAGTTCGACTTTAACTGTGATATTTCGGTCTTTAGCCCTTTGAATTCTAAGCTCTCTAATGTCGATGAGGATTTGCTTATACTCTGTGACTGACTCAGTAAGTGAGTTAATTCTTGCCTCAAATTCTCGTTGCTCTGCTCGAACTCGTTCGAGGAGAGATTCTGATTCTTCAATTCGGTCGTCAGCATCTCGATTGTCACCATCGCTTTGCTGAGGAGTTGATTCTGAATTAAATTCGTTTGCGCCCATGCTTGTAACTCTGCCCTATCTCTTTCGCGTTCAGTTTTCTGTGATTGCTTAAAACTGTCAAACTCTCTATATAATCTTCCCAGTGCTATCTTTACCTCACCCAGATCACTGCTCTCTATCGAATCGGCAGTTTCAGGATGAAGATTGCTGTGATTGCCGTTGCCATTATTGTTGTTGCTCATTAGTTTTCTTTTGACCCCGACGAGAAGTAGACGCAGTGACTTTCGCTTGCTTTGAAGTTGAGGTGTTCGACTCAGCAGCAACCAGAACTTCTAGTTGTTGTAACCCTAGATAAGCTCCAGCTTTTTCAAGCTCTGGTTTCGCCTGATCCAAAAATCCACTCACTAGCAGGTAATCCCCAAAAGGAAAACCATTCTCTTCAGTAGCAGCCGAGTAAGGTAGACCTTTCTCTGTCAACGTGTCAAAGGTCGAGTAGTCTAGCTCTGGCATTTCTATTTCTATGCCTTTTAGTTCGGCTATCGCTCCCGATGTTTTACTGTTCTCCCAACGCTGAAAACCTGAACCTTTATCCCAACACAGATTTTTCACTATTACATAATCTGCTTGAGCGCCGCAGAATTCAGCCATAGTTTTTAAGCTAGTGATGACTGAATAACCAAGGTTAAGCACAGTCACCAGCGTTACTCGATAACCCAAATCACCTGCAATTTTGAATAGCCCAAACTTACTGATAATCTCCCTGGTTTTATTGCTTGATGCCCCCGGCATATCTACTATTATTGAGTCCGGTGATTCGGCTTTGATTTCCGTAAAGAAGCGTTTCGCCTCTGCCACCTCCAGGAAATTCAGCAGCCTTACCCCTGAGCCAAAGTTTTGATAGTACTCGTACAGTTCAGGATTCTCTGTATCTGCATCATAAGCTAGATAGTTAATGCCCTTTAAGTGCATTACATCCAATAGCAAGCGAGTAAAGGCAGTCTTACCTGTACCACCCTTGCCCCCCAGTATCATCACGATACGTTTCATAATTCACTCCTATCAGTGATATTAAATTGGGAAGAAGTATTAGTATTTGCTTTCTTTCGTTTACTAGTTTTAGTTGATGATGAGCCGGATGGTTCACTACTATCAATTGGTGAACTATCCGGCTCTACTGGTAAAACCGAGTCATTATTTGAGGTTGAAGAATCAGTTAATTCTGGCTCGGAGTCAGAATTAACTGATTCTTCAACCGCTTTAGATGATGATGAATTACTCGAACTATTCTCCATTACTGTTGAAGCTTTTTTATGAAAACTCTTCAGACCACTGGCCGCTAGTTCTACCCCATGACCTTTAAACACATCAGAAACATCTTCATAAGAGTAGCCAGCGTCTAACATCTCTTGAATAGGTTTAGCCAAACTGAGAACTAAATCTGACAGACTGATGGTTTTAGGTGTTGCCGCTTTCTGTTTGAGACTGGTTTGAATATCTTCTATTTTTGATAAAGGAACAGCTTTCGGTTTGCGCGGCATATCTAGCAATAGTAATAAATTATTCCATTGTAAAAAAAACGTGGTCAGAAAAAGTTTAAGTTTCTTGTCGTGATGTGACGAATATCAACAAGAAAGGGTTTGTTTCTTCGTGAGGTAGACTAGTCTAAAAAAGCAGTTACCCATGAATCAACATTCTTAGTATCAAAGGCTGTTGGCAGCATTGTTAAATAGACCCTGCCCCCGGTTACACCGAGGTTGTTGCACAGAGTCAATCGTGGTTCGCCAAAGTCTCGTACTCCCCCAGTCTCCCGTTGTGCCCCCTGGTTCTGGTTTACCCTAGCCCGTCGTGGGGGCATAGGCAAGCAATACGCCGTAACGCACTACGTGCTACTTTACCCTCCGGGTAAAGCGGCGTGGTTGCTTGTTGGGGGTGTCCCCCAAACCCCCCTCGAACAGGTCTATTAAAGGGGAAGAGAAGTCAACAAGAGGTTCCGGGTTATTCGCCTACCTGCTCGGCGCAAAGCGCCGTAGCAGCTACAGCGAATAACCCGGTGAAAAAGAAAAATTCAAATAATCAAACTCCTAACTAGTTATGCAAGCCGACCCTCGTACCAATCTCAGTAATCAACTAGCTGACACATTAACCAATCGGTCAGTAGCACCAGATTCTAAGCGAGAAGTAACCATCACGTTTAGGGCTAGCTATGCCGAGAAAGCTAGGTTAGAGCAACGGTGCAGTGGAGTGGTGCAAAGCGATTATATTAGAGCGAGATTATTTGACTACCCTTTACCACATCCTAAATTAATCATTCCCGAAGTTAACCGACAGGCTATCTATGAATTAAAAAAGATTGGCAATAACCTAAACCAACAGACTAGAGCTATTAATGAAGCTGTGAAAATTGGTAGTCAACCGTTGACGGTGGAGGTGAAATCATATCTGAAAACTCTTGAAGAACTGACAGCGCTTTTAGAACAGACTCGCCAATCACTCACTCAACCTACGGTAGAGGCGCAGCGCAATGATTACCAAAGTCAAAGCTAACAAATCATTCCGTGGCACTACTAAATATGTGCTTGAGAAAGAGAAAGCCAAAATTATTGGCGGGAATATGTACGGTCAAAGCACTAATGAACTGGTAGAACAGTTTACCCTATCAGCCCACCTTAACCCCCAGCTAAAAGACCCTTGCTATCACTTAATGCTTAGTGTACCGAAAAATGATAGAACGCTAAATGATGACGAATTAGCTAATCTATCCCAACGGCACTTTGCGAATGTCATTGTGTTGTCGCGGCTTCAAGGTGATGAATCCCAAGTCAAACAGCCAGATAAAAGGATAGTTGATACCAAAATGAACCATCTAGTTGATGAGTTTATAGAATCAGAATTACCAGCTTATGACTTCTTTATAGCCCGGCACTCAGACAAAGAACACGACCACACCCACATTGTTGCATCTAGAGTTAATAACCTAGATGGTAAATCTATTCGTACCTGGAACAATTACGCCCATTCGGAACACTCCGCCCGACTACTAGAGCGAGAATTTCAGCTAACCCCAGTCCAAAGTAGTTGGGAAAGTAAGCAAAAGGCTATGACTCGTAATCAGCTTGAACGGGTCGAACACGATGGACTTCCCGGCGAAGAAATAATGCGCCGAGCAATTGAGCAAGTGGCAGTAAATAAACCCACAATGCCCCAGCTAATTGAGCAGTTGTGGAGAGAGCATCAAGTCAAAGCTATCGTTAGTTATTACGGTCATGGCGGGGTAAGGGGTATTAAATTTGGTATTGATATTGGCTCAGTTAATGAAGATGGTAGCCCCCGTTTGCTCTGGAAACAGGGAGGTAATCTCAATAAATATAAGTGTTCCTTTACAAAGCTCCAGTCCGAATTGGGGATAAACTACTACCCCAAACGGGACGATAGCGAAATTAAACGTTTAAATACTTTCTTGGAATCTTTAGATAATAAGCCAGTTAATCAACAACTAATATCAACCATCTTCCCGAAAGAAGCTCAAGCTATAGCCGAAACTAAACACCAGCTAAACCAAGCTAAATCAGATGCAAAACAACGAGCAAGTTCAGAACTCATAAATACAATCTCTAACTTTATTGAACAGTCAGCAGTTGATGATGCCTTGGTTGAAACGTTACCACAATTA
>NZ_CAXTNE010000043.1:0-27435 GCF_964245445.1 uncultured Nostoc sp. | reverse complement strand
CAGTATTAGAATTAACGCAACAATTTTCTCAATATCAGCAGCTATCAGCCGGAAGAACCATATTCGACGACCTGGAAGCAGCGATTGTTTATTTGGAGCAACTGCATAGATCGCAAAAAACAGTAGACGCAATTGCTCTTAATCAAACTCCAACTATAACCACAGATAAACCAAAGCTAAAAGATAATCTAAGAGCCGAGTTATACAAGTATTACAGCGCTGACTTGCAAAACTTATTAGTGACTGACCGAGATAAAGAAATTGCTATTAGGGCGCTATTAGATAACAAACTACCCCAAGATGTTGAAGAAATTCTCCAAGCCAGTCCAGCCGGATGGACACAAGATGAAGCCAGAGAATTGGTACTTATCGCTAGCAATCAACTGGCAACTCAAAAGTCAGAACCAGAACAGTCACTTGACCAAAAGCAGCGTATTGAATCAGAATTCTTAGCTGTAGCAGTGCCTATTGCTGTTGAGTTAATCAACTGGCAATTAAGAGAAAGCGGTGAGAATAGCCTTAGATTCAAACGTGCCACTCTGGAGAAACAGGGTAGAGAATTGGTATTTACCCATGATGAACGAGGTGAAATTTTTCGAGTGTCAGTCAACCGAAACCAGTCAGGTGAGCTTGAATATTCACCGATTAATGTGGGGTCAGTAGAAAGAGAAGATATTCAGCTTTGGCAAAAAGCAGAGCGCGTATTGCAACAAATAATAGAAGAAAAACAGCAACAAGAAAGAAGACAAAGTAAAGGGATCTCTCTCTAGGTGATGGCGCAACTCTTAACCGCTGCGCCCAATCAAGAGCAGTGTCTGCCACTGTCACAAATCCACCGTTGAGCCACCCAGATTGTTACAGGTAGCGGCAGACACAGGGCAAACGCATCTAAACTATAAGAATTCTTTAATATCAAGGGTTTCTGCGTTTTTTTAGTTAGCTTATTTTTTCGTCAAGATCCATCTCTAGCAAGGGTTTCAGGAATAACGTGCATTAGCCTTGGTAATATTATTTGAAACATTAATTAATGTATTTTAAGTGCGGAATGTGGGCTATAGTATTAGTAATTGTAATTACATTGTTTCAGATAGGTTAAGTTAGAGGATGTTTGAGAAGGGTCGGCTTGAGCCTCAAATGCGACTCAGAGGTGCGACTCAAATCCCATAACTCCGATTCTCTCGTAGCAGTTTCTCGGTAGCCAGGGTAGTGAAACACACGCTGGAGGACTTTTCAAACATCCTCTGAGTTAACCTGATACAAATTCAAAAGGAGCTAAAACTATGACAAGTCAATCACCGCAGCCACAATTCCAAGCTGCCGCCCTTGAAAATCTTATAGATATGAATGAGTTGGTTAGAATTTATAAGCAACTTTCTGATGCTAATTTTGATAAAGAAACTATGGAATATATGATAGCAAATGAATCAGCTGCTTTGGTAAGTTCTGTACTTAGATCTGAGGGAACCCAGCTTGTTGCAGCGATTGCTGAGAGAGCAGATAGAATATAGTGATAGATTGAATTGTCAAAACCTAATAACCCAAGTTGCGGGTTATGGAATACAAATTTACTACTGAATGCGATTGCACACTTCAAAGTTGTGGGAGCGCGTCGCGCTTCCACAACATTATCGAAATTTAAAATAAAAGTGACGAAATAAAAATTATTATTATATTTAAATTATTTAATGAATGCTTGTTGAAGGGTAAATGCCAAAATGAATGCTTGCAGCTTCAGTAAAAACCCTTCATAGGTACAAGCATGAATCGACTTTGGGAAAACATAAGTGATGCTACTAAACACTGTTTCAATGTAATGCCTGGTATGCTGCTTAATATACTGTTTCCACGGTTCATCTTGACGCTTGGAATTCTTTTTCCACATGACTTTTAAGAATATTTGGCTGCTGTGTTCAAGGTCGTCTTCAGCAGTATAATCGGTGTACGCCGAATCGCCATATACAACGCTTTGAGGCGATAGATTTAACGGTAAAGCGTTTAACGCACATACATCTGAAGCGCTACCTGGTAAAAACACAAATTCAACTAGAATACCGATTTTAGTAGTTAATAATTGGACTCTCACCTCATAGAAATATCGTTTTTTAGATGCTATGGGACTCCTATTTGATTTTTGAACAATCAAGCTGCCTAGAAGCTTGACATACAAAGCTTGACTTCTCAGTATACTGAGCAAGATTCAAGTAGGATTCTTATATATAACCTCTGTATTCCTTTGACTTGATTAACTTAACATTAAATATTGATTTTTCTAACATATCTGGGATCAATTTATGGTCTTTCATATAGCTACAAGCCTAATAATGATTACGTTTCACAGGGAAATTAAACAACTAACTGGCATTGAATATTGTCAGTGGCGTAAAGCTAGCCTCTAAAGAAATCATATTGCTTGTGCAATGTTGGTTTGGGTTAGGTTAAAGAATTTAGCCTATATAACTGGCTAAACTATTTATCAAATCAAGCATAACTTGCTTTCTAATTATTTAATTCAGCAACTGAAACACCCAAGTATTCTTATGTGCTTGGTTTTATTTAAATTGTCGCGTGTCAGGACTGCGCCCTGCCCACTATTTGTGCCAGTTGCGTAAGTACTCCATAATTATCTCGCCGATTTAGTTATCAAAATACCAAATTTTTGCTACAGAGGTGCTTTATCCATGCTACAAATAGATAAAAATAATTACTATCAAAAGCTTTTAACTCTTACTCTTTCAAATGCTTCAAATATACCCTTATACTCAAAACAATGGACAACAAATATAGCACAGAAAGTGCAGAATCAGGAGGATTTAAGACTATTACCATTAATTCTTCGTGAAGTTTATCAAAGTTACATGGAGAGTAATTCCAATCAACCAGAGTCAGTCAAGGTAGTTCATCATACTCGTGGTACTACAGGAAAACTTTTGTATCGTTATAGAACCAATGAAGAACTGCAATTTCTCTCAGAATTTTTTATCAAACTACAGGAAAGTAGTATTGATCAAGGTATTTCTCGGAAACGAATAATTCTCAATCAAACTGATGGACATCATGGTACTAGCATTCCTATTCCTACTGGAAATTTAGTTATTAATCTATCTAACGATTACTGGGGTATTTTGCATTTCATGGACATGGTGCAAAAACAATTTGATATAGCAGGTTGTGAGCCAAAAGCGAGTATAATAAGCGGTTTTAACTTATTCATTGTACTATGTACACTAGCACTAATTAAAAATGGTATTAACCCAAAAGACACAGATGTTAAACTAATTTTTTCTGGAGGATTTCTTTCATCTGCAAGTAGAAAGTTTATGAAAGATACCTGGGAAGCTACATTGATTGATAACTTTTCTCTTTCTGAAGTTTTTGGCTCGGCTCCATTATGTCCTATTTGCGAAAGGTACAGTTTTGAACCAACAGTTATTGCAGAGTTCCTTGATCCATTTTCAAAAGAACCAGTTGAAAATGGTTTAGCTGTACTAGTCTTAACAGAACTCTATCCTTTCGTTCGTTATCATCCCCTTGTACGCTATTGGACTGATGACTTAGTTTGGGTTGAAAAAAGTACTTGTGCTTGTAGACATCAGGTGTTTTGGCCAAAAGGGCGATTTTGTCACGCATTACTAGATTCAACCCTCAAACCTGAAACTATTCTTCTGACTTCCTTAGAGCTATTCGAGGCACTTGAAGAAACTCCTGAGATAGTTTGGACTCCCCCCCATCCCTATGAGTGGATTACTCAGATGTTTGGTTCTATTCCAAGGGGAAAACCGCATGTGTCTCTTTTTTTAGAACTTGAAGATAGAGGCAAGAAGCGCATTGTTCTGAATTTTGAATATCCATTTTCCATTTCATTTCATCATGACAATGTTAAAAAAGTCGAAGCGGAGCTTGCACAGAGATTATTACGCCACTCTCCCTCTCTTCAAAAAGCTACAACCCAGGGAGAATATGAACTTATAGTAAATGCTTGTCAAAAACTAAATGAAAACTTAGGTTACTTCTTCTGGTAAGGGAATTAGTAGGGTTAGCGCGTCTCAAACCCTATTGAAAGGTAGATTGAGGGACTTCCAAAAATTAAATTACTCAATTCCTGCATCTGAATAAGACTATCAGGTTTCTTCTCCTCCTGCTCCCCCTATACATGGTCATTTTTTCCCATTCCATGTATTACTTGGTGGATTCTTATACCTATCAATTTGTTTTAAATAGCTATACATACCTTTAATTCATTATTCAGCAATATTCTCAACAGATTTCATGTTCCATCAGTTAGTTTTACGCTAAAAATGTTGATAACCATTCTCATAAGGAGAATTACTGATCGCGAATCACTCTTTCTTTTCCACATCCCGTGAAAGGGAGCATCCCAATTTTGCAAAAAGAGGGGAAAAAGCCCAGATTATTCGCGATGAATCCTCGCGAATAAAAGGCGACTGTACATCGCCACCAGAATAGTTCAGAATTAATCATGTCCAAGAAGCATATCTTGTCCAATGACCCCGGAAGATAAAGAACTTTTAGATACCCACGTAAAAGCGATGCCTGCGGCGGGCTACGCCTACGCGAAGATTCTGTATAAAAACACGCCTTCGGAAAAAATAGAAACCTTTGAAGGCATAGAAACAGCCGTTCGCGATCAAGTTCTGGAACACGTCAGTCCAAAAATCGCCTTTTTTTTGTCGGAGAAAAGACTGGAATAACCAGAGGACGCAGCCGAACCATAAGAAGTTGTGTTGGTAAAATTGTCATCAGTACAAAACAAGCCTTAGGTCTGGGGATTGAGCCATATAGGAGATTTAGCCCCTTACTAGAGAAGTGCTGTTTATTACTGGCAGCCAATGAATCATTCCAAGATGCAGAAAAAGACTTAAAGGTGATGACGGGGATAAAAGTAGGTCATAGTACTTATCATCGCCAAGTCCAGAAGGTGGATACATCCCCTCCGAATGTCAAACAGAAATTAACAGAGGTGTGTTTGGATGGAGGAAAAGTACGGTTACGCTCTCAAGAGAAAGGAAAGCCTGCGTATTGGAAAGAATATAAAACAGGAAGATTACAGGGGATATATTACGGAGCATTCTTTCAAGACAATCTTTCCATGACGGATTGGGTCAACAGTCAAAACATCGGTAAAACTCTTTACTGCTTGGGAGATGGACATGATGGGATTTGGAATCTATTTGCTCTAATTGCCGATTCCGATATTCGTCAAGAAATTTTAGACTGGTATCATTTGAAAGAAAACCTGTATAAAATACAAGCTACCAAAAAATTTCTGGTGGACATTGAAGCCGAACTTTGGTACGGACAAGTTGAACTTGCAATTACCAAACTCAACAACAGTAAATATGTGGGAGCAACCCAGTTTATAAACTATCTACGTAAACACCGCCATCGGTTGGTAAATTATATGTATTTCCAATCTGAACAATTAAGCTCCATTGGTTCTGGAGCAGTGGAGTCAGCTGTCAAACAGATCGATAAGCGACTACAAATAGTTGGAGCTTGCTGGAAGTATGATTTCATACCACAGATGCTGTCTTTGCGTTGTGCCTACTTAAATGGCTTCCTAGCGCCTTCGTCCATGTAAAATAAATTTCACAAACAGAAACAATCTGTGTATTCGCGAGTTATGATCGCGAATAGATTTGTGTGTCTTTGTATGCCTAGACCAAAAGCCAACGATACGGAACTTGACAGAATAGCTCGGTTTGAGCGGATTAAAAAGACGATTACAGCCTTAGAAAAACAACAAGCACTTTTATTAAAGCAGGGTAATCTAGCTCCATCTGGGGCTTGGGTAGCGCGTTACCAAGTCCGGCAAAATCTGAAGAAATATTGGTACTATAAATTACAAGTGACTACTCCATACTTCCAATGTGCAACATCATCAAAACTGAGTAAATACAAGCATTTAGGCAAAGCTGGTACTCAAGAACATCTTCATGTAGTCATGTCTGCTTTTAGACGCTCTATTTGGGATGAGATACAGAGAATAATTTCTGCACTTGACGATTGCCTACTAGATATTAGTTCTGGATCTGAACAAGAAGAGGAAGAACCACAAGATTGAATTCCTATATTATTCGCGATGAAAACTCGCGAATAATATTTCTTCCTTTATTTTTGCAAAATTGGGATGCTCCCCCGTGAAAAATCAGAAAGTGATACACCCCTTCTTATTCAAAAAGTAGATTATCACATTTTGGTATTAGTGAGATAGGTTCAGGTTTTTGAAAAATTTCCTATTTTCTTCAGCTTTTCTACTATCGTAAATCTACTGACACTGCTAATATGCTATTAAATGCTGCTTTAAGCGAGCAATATTTTTGCAAATTCGCAAAGGTGAGTTGATATATTAACTCGCCAGTGCAAACGCACGTAAAAACTGAAACCCTTGCGGTACAAGGGTATTGATGAAAAAAGAGACTAAATGCAGCCCACCGAAAAAGAGACTGAAAAAGTTCAATTACTAAGGGTGAAATTTTGGAAACAGGTTTAGGGAATTATAGCTGAAAACCTTATTTTTCTTGGCGAATCTGGTATTAATTTATTTTTAGTACGATTGTTCGCGCGTGCCCCAAAAGGTAAAATAGCGCGAGGTGAGCGTGCTATTAAACGAAGAAAAAATGTCTCCTTAATTGGTGCAATTGGTTTCCAAGGTGTAATTACTCAAATTAGCTTATTGGTGCTACAGATGGACTTACCTTTGAGGCGTTTATCTCCCAAAAATTAGTTCCTAAAGTCTGGAAAGGAGTAGTTGTTGTCATGGATAATTGCTCGATTCATAAAGGTAAAGAAATTGAAGCAATGATTCAAGCGACAGGAGTAAATCTTATTTATTTACCGCCTTGCTCTCCCGATTTTTCACCCATTGAAAACTGCTGGTCAAAAATTAAGATTATACTAGGTTCTATTGGTGCTAGAAATTATCTTTCTTTAGCGAAAGCAATTGAACAAGCTTTTAATAAAGTGTCTTTAAAAGATATCCAAAGCTGGCTTACTCACTGCTGCTACTGTACCTCAGTAGACTAGGAAATGCTATAAATGTTTTGATTGTTCAAGCTATCTTGTTAGCTAAACACTAATGTATACATCATTTTCCAAAACTTTTGTAGGCTTTTATTTTGCTAAAAGTATTAGAAAGAGAAAAATTATGGATGGCCATAAAATCAACCAAATAGTAACCCGATGGGAGAGTCAAGGATTTACTTGTGAAATTTGGAAATCTCTTCCTGGAAAAGGTTGGTCACACCCAGGTCATGAAGCTGATGAGTTATTTGTACTTCTAGAAGGGGAAATGGAGGTTTCTATAGGAGCTAAAAAGTATCATTTACAAGTAGGAGAAGAATTTTTAGTTCCCGCTAAAGAACCTCATACAACAGTAAACATGGGTGGAAATACTAATCGTTTTTACTGGATACATAAATAAAAACAGTAGCTAACTCAGCAATAGTACTCGTAAAATTTCTTCAATTAATTCTATTGAAATCAAGAAGTAAAGGAAGATGGTTGATACAACACAATTTAACGCAAATAACCCTTCACTCCTCACAGATATCTGCACAGATCGTCCCCTCTCAAAAGACCAAATTGCACAATACCACAACGATGGATTTGTCATTATTCCTAGTTTCTTTGACCCTGAAGAAGTTGAACCGATCAAGCAAGCATTGGAAGCTGATCCGGAATTGGGGGGGGTATGGACAAAATGGGCCGATAGCTATGGTCACTTGAATCAGATAGTTGTTTGGACGGAGTTAGGAGATTCTCTACTTGGTGTTATTCCTCGTACAAATCGGATGGTTAATGCAGCCGAGATTCTGTTGGAAGGAGTGGAGTGTTATCATTGGCACTCAAAACTAATCATAAAAAATCCACATTCCAAAGCTTGGATTGAATGGCATCAGGGCTATGGGGGTTGGTATAACGATGGTTGCCTATATCCTCATTTCGTGACTTGCACAGTGGCTATTGACAAGCATAGTAAAGACAATGGATGTCTTCAGGTCGTCAAAAAATCTCAATTAATGGGTCGTCTTAATCATAAGATCGTTGGTGGGGATACTCTAGCTATAGATCCAGTATGGATGGAAAAAGTTCTGGAAAGACTAGACATTGTCTATTGTGAGATGGAACCTGGCGACGCACTGTTTCTACACGCTAACACAATACATTGCTCAGGAGATAACCGTACCGATTCTCCCCGAACAGCTATAACTTGTCACTATAATGCAGCATCGAACGAGCCATTCTGCTTGGAGGGGCGCTCACACCGTCGTTATCGTCCTTTGAAGCGACTCCCAGATACGTCCATTATTGATGGGAACTACACTTCGGTCTTGAATAGTCAGCTTATTATGGATCAGGGAAAAACATTTGAGCAAATCGTAGTGTACAGTGTCAAACCTGAAGAAGAAATAAGCTCCAAGAATTATACCTAGGTGGTATAGATTCAAGGTTCTTGAAATTCTTTAAATGTGATTTTCTCTCCTAGTGTAGTCATGGTAACAACAGACAAAATTATTCTCAACGACTGGCACGCTGTCGCAAGAGTTTCAGATTGTCAACCAGGTACTCTCAAGCAAGTTCGCCTGTTAGAGGAAAATTTATTGCTGTGGCGCAGTGATAGCCTGCAAGACTCGATACAAGTTTGGCAAGACAGATGTCCGCATCGCAGTGCCCGTCTGTCTCTGGGAAACGTCTCTGACAAGAATTTGGTTTGCCTCTATCATGGCTGGGAATTCGATCAAGCAGGTAAATGCGTTCGCATTCCTGCTCATCCAACACAGCAACCACCAATCAGTGCCTGTGTGAAAGTTTACCATTGTCATGAAAGTTGGGGTTTAGTCTGGGTGTGCTTGGGAGAACCCGATCAAGATATACCGCCGTTTCCTGAGTGGGATCAGCCAAGTTACCATAAAGTTTTTTTTGGCCCTTACTATTTCCGCTCTAGTGGCTTTCGCGTGGTAGAAAATGCTTTTGATGTGCCACATTTTGCCTTTGTGCATGATGGTAGCTTGGGTACGAGAAGCAACCCTGTTATCGAAGATTACGAGGTAACAGTAAATGCCGAAGGCGTAACCCTCAGTAACATTCATATTTGGCAACCTGATACTGATGGGATCGGGACAACTGGCAAAGTTACTTACTTCCATAAGATTTGTCGTCCCTTAACACTTTATACAATTAAAGAATTTGCAAAGGGTCGAGAAACAGGTTTATACACAATTTCACCCATCTCAGAGGAAGAGTCTATGGCGTGGGGCGTGGCTGCTTTTAACTACGAACCGGAGATGCTAGAGGCAGAGTTCCAAGCCTTTCAAGACAAGCTATATTGTGAGGATGCACCGATGGTAGAGTCACAGCATCCAGCACGTCTACCTTTACTTCCTCGTAATAACACAGAGGGAACAATGCTTCCAGAGACCCATGTACCTAGTGATCGTGGTTCAGTTGCCTACCGCCGATGGCTTAGAGAGCTAGGCATTACCTTTGGTGTTTGTTAAACATTCACAGCAAATTTTTTGATTAACTGTACTGTACAAACTTCTAACGCAAGCTAACCATATTTTATGAGTAAAGCAACAATCTTACAAGACCCTTATCCCACAAGATTAGTGAATTCCCAGCCCGAATTAATTTCTCGTGTTGATCCAGTCGTATGGACAGACAAGAGAGGTCAAGGTCCTTTAACTGACGAACAATTAGATTTCTATGAAGCCAATGGCTATCTCGTTATTCCACAAGTGTTCTCGTCAGAGGAAATTGATATCTACCGTCAAGAGATGCTTGATTTCAAAACTAACTTTGAAATCAAACAGCAAGATGTACGCGTCACAGAAACTGTAAAAATTGCCACAGAACCGGGAACAGGAGCATTGCGCTCAATTTATGAAGCTCACACAGTGACAAAACTCTTTGCTCGCTTATCCAGAGACAAGCGCCTCGTTGAACCCTCACGGCAGATTCTCAATGATGAAGTCTACATTCATCAAAGTCGCATTAATTTTCAGCAGGGTTATGTGGGGCAAGGTTTTTACTGGCATCAGGGTTTTGAAACTTGGCATTCAGAGGATGGAATGCCAAAAATGCGAGCTTTAACTTGTATGGTTTTTCTTGATAAAAACCTAGCTCAAAATGGAGCACTGATGGTCGTCCCTGGCTCTCACAAAAACTTTATCCCTTGTATGGGTAAAACCCCAGAAAAGCCTTGGGAACAGTCATTGTCTCAGTCGAAATACACGATTGCCCCAGACCAATCTATGCTTGCAGAAGTAATTAATCAACATGGTATTGAATACTGTTCAGGAGAACCGGGAACGCTCGTTGTGTTAGATTGCAATGTCTTACATGGCTCCCATAGTAATATATCGCCTTGGAGTCGATTGAATGTTCTATATGTCTATAACAGCATTGAAAATTCACTAGGATATCCTTATGAGGGATTAACCTATCGACCTGAACATCTAGCAACGCGAAACTCAATTTCTCCTATAGTACTGGAGTAGAAATAGTAAGAAAAAACACAAGAAAAGTATAAAGCCACAAAATGTAATTTGGTCTTCTTAACTCATCGATTCCAACAAATCAATAACGGCTGAAACGGCTGTCTGAATTGCCCCTTGAACCGAAGCATGATTAATAGCCAGATGTTCCCCGGCAAAAAAGACGCGAGGTTCCTGTTGAGGATAAGGCTGACCCAACACTCCTTGATATTGTTCATGTTCTCCTGGAGCAAAATAGGCATAAGAACCCGAGCCAATCTTGTTATTTTCATCCCAAATGCTATGAATAATATCATCAGTATAATCTTTAATTCGTTGATGGAGTTTAGAAACTTCTTCTAAAGTTAAATCGTTTTTAGTTTTCTCGTCTAAAGCCATAAATTTTCTTGAATTATCTTCCCAGCGATAGGCAGCAGTTAATACTGATGGCTGATAAGAAATATCTTTATCTTTGGCTATTAAATAAGATTGAGAAGACATATTATAATTTAATTGAGCATTATCGCAAGGATACCAACATTTTTCTATATTTAAATCGGTGAAACTTCCACCACCATAGATATTATCTATAAACTCCCAAGGACGAGACGTAGAATGTAATAAAGTTTTAGTGGCGCTACAGTAACCCAAGTTGTTAATGGCTTCCTGTTGTTGTCTAGGTAAAATAGGCTCAAAATTAATTTGGGATAAAGCAGTGGTAGGAACTGTACAAATGACATAATCAAATTTTGCATTTTGTTGTTCATTAAGCCGATTCCAGTAAATTTTAACACCTTGATCTATTAACTTTATTGTCGTGACTTTTGCTTCAGTATGGATGGCTCCTAAAATTCTTTTAAGCAAAGCTTTAATTAAAGTTTCCATTCCTCCAATTAGTTCGTATTGCTCAACTTTATACCAAGCAAAAAAATCAATCAATCCATTTAATAGAGATACTTTACTATAATGAATTGCGCCAGTAGTATGACCAAGTAATTCAAAAGCATCGGGAGAAAGATGAGTACGAAAATAGTCTGTAAGCGAAAAACTATCATATTTTCTAAGTTTGTTACTAGTGAAAATTGGTGCAAATAACTCCCATTTTTCGCGTTCAGAAAAAGAATTGATTAACTCTTCAAATAATTCTTCATAAATTACCGTAGGATCTTTGCTTTCATTAGGATTTAAATTATAAACAGAAAACAGTTCTTGATAACTACCTAAACAAGTTTTTTTGCCCTTCAAATAATAAAAAGCGGCAGGATTGTAATTAATAAAAGGTCTTTTCGGCAAATTAAACTGATTGATATAGTGTAAAGTACAACCATGACTAGCAGGAATTCGCATTGCACCTAATTCACCATAAGTACCATCGCTAAAATAATGAGTTTTAATTCTTCCTCCCAAACGAGAATTAGCCTCTAACAAAGTAACTTGATGGTTTAGTTTACTCAGTTCATAAGCACTTACGAGTCCCGCAATTCCCCCACCAACAATCGCAATTAATCTACGGTTACCGCCTTTGTCGTAGCGACTAAGAGAACCTGGATGACGATACAGACGATCAAAAGAAAAAGGTTGAGATAACTCTTGTGTATAGCGGTAAGGGTTAAACATCATAGCCATAATCAATCCTAGATCATTCGTGAGAGGTTAAGGTCAGATACCATTTGTCAATAAGCAATAATATTTAAAATATTGCTAAAATCGGGGTTATAAACAGAATTTTTGATCGGGCGAGCGTGTCATCTTGATACGCATCATTTATTCTTAACCCCTAACTTCAGTACAGCAGTCAACTTAATACCTCGGCTCTTTCCAAATTTTAAGCATAATTTTCAATTGACAAAAGTAAGATTATCTTAACCTCTCACCGATGATCATAGATTAATGAAACTTTAAAAAGAGGAGAAAAGGAAAAATACAGAAACCAAAGGTAAAATTTAAAATTTAACTTTAATCCTTATGCCTAATTGTTTGTTACATATTTATAACTTATCTACCAACTTACTTCATTTACATTACATGGAATATGCTATATATTCGTTGAGTACAAAATCTAGTCTTTAACTCATTTCATCTTTTTTTATTATCAACCACTTGAATAATAAACAATAATGTCACAAATTTTTACTAAAAATTTTGAACTTAAATGTTCTTTTGAAAAAAGAACATGGAAAGAAATTTCTCAAAAAATTTCCGATCTTCCCTTGCCTGGTATTCCTATTCGATTGATTTTAACTTCTGTTAAAGAAGAAACTCTAGGTTTTGAGGCTAGCTTTATTGCTACAGATAGACAGCCAACTTGGGCATCATTACTAAATATCAATATTCGTCAAAAGGCTTCTCACAAACCTTTTGTCGCTGTCAGTATTGTTCCTACAGGAGTAAGAGCAGAAATTGGTGGTTTTGCAGGAGATGCAACCCCCAGTACGAATTTATTAGCTTGTGCTTGCGACTATTTGGTGACAAATCCCAATGCTGTTACAGCCTCAGACCTTTATTTTGCAAAAGATAATGTCCTTTATTTAGAAGGAAATCTAATTTGTCATTTGCTACTAGGTAATATTGGAGTCATTCCAGAGAAGCGGAAAAATATTGCAGTAATTATTGAGAAACCCCAAGATGATAAATTTTTAAATAATGTTCTTAATGCTCTTAATAGCTTACGGGCTGTGGGGGGTATCAATGTTGATCCTGTCGTTGTAACGGGTGGTAGAATCGAAACTAAATGTACCTATTCCTCCTACGGTAATGCTTTAGGGGAATTTAAAGGACTAGACGAATTGATGAAGGCTTTAGATGTTGTAGAAAGCTCATCCGCTAGAGCAGTAGCTTTAGTGACTACTCTTCTAGTAGATGATAAAGTGCGTCAAGCTTACTATCGAGGCGAGTCTATTCCCAATCCTTGGGGTGGAGCAGAAGCAATTATGACTCACATGACCACTAATTTTTATCCCTTTACTGCTGCCCATGCTCCCTTATTAATGGAGTGGGAACATACAGGGTTTGGTAAACTGGTAGATCCGAGAGATGGAGCTGAGTTAATCTCTAGTGCTTATGTTTGTTCGCCTTTAAATGGTTTAATTAATTCCCCCCGCCCGGTCAAATTTGATACTCCTTTAGTAGCAGGTGAAACCAGAATATCAGTGGAAAATATTTCGGCAGTGATAATGCCAGAAACAACAGTGGGGAATATTCCTTTTTTAGCTTCATTAGACCAAGGTATTCCTATAATATTAGTCAAAGATAATACTACTAAATACAATATCACCTCCGAAAAGCTGCAAATTCAGACTCAAGGGAGAAAGATATATCTTGTCAATAACTACATGGAAGCATCAGGATTACTTCTTGCGTTACGTAATGCTATTGTGCCAGAAAGTACAACTCGCCCAATGCCACAGCTTACACCAATCTTCCTTTAAGCTATGAATCAACCATCTTCTGCTTATAAGCTGATCACATCTTATAATCAGAATGTTCGTGTTAGGCTTTATACTCCCGCTCATCAGGGAATTGCTCAAAATAGCGAACGACTAGGTGAAGAGATATATAAATATGATGTACCCTTTTTGACTCGCCCTCGCACTCACAGCGTAGAAAAACATTTTTCTCAATTATATGGCACTAAACATACTTTTTGGCTGACTGGGGGAGGGACTCAAGGAGTATTAACTGCTTGTGCTTTACTGAATACTCAATATCGAAGAGTGGCCATTGCCCTGAACAGTCATATTTCAGTAATTAACGGAATCATCTTGGCCGGGTTAGAGCCATATTTTATTCCTTCTCAGTATTTGATGCCTACTGCTGAAGAAGTTATTTTAGCCTTAGAAACCAGTGGCGTATCAGCTCTATTACTCACTTATCCGAGTTATGAAGGAATAACTATCGATCTTGCTGAGATAACCGATCATTGCCGCAAGTACGATATTGCTTTAGTAGTCGATGAAGCCCACGGTAGTCATTTTCCTTTTCTTGATAGTCGGTGGCAATCAGCAATCGCTTTTAATGCAGATATAGTAATTCATAGTCTGCATAAATATACTGGGAGTTTGGTACAGACTGCTTTATTTCATTTACCAACTGATTCTCGGTTTACTATCGAGCAAGTTATGGGGATAATGCCTTTATTTGAAACTACTACTCGCAGTAATCTGTTAATACTGAGTATTGAAGATGCGATTAAGAAGGGGCATTCAAAAGAAGGTAAAGCTTTATTTTGGCGAGCTATTCAGAAATGCGATCACCTACGTGGCCAATTAGATCGTTATGACAAGGTTTTAACTTATGACCCGCAAGTTAACGATCCTCTGAAATTATGTTTAAAGAGCGAGCACGCTTCTGGGGAGGAAATAGGCGAACTGTTGTACGAGGGGGGGGTGGATTACGAATACGCTAATGAGAAAGGGGTATTGTTGATTTTTTCTTTTCAACATACAGAAGTTGATTTTGACTATGTATGGCAGGTTCTCCAGCAAATTTATCACATTCTCTTGCAGAAACCAGTGCGGATTAAGGGAGAAAAGAGTTTATCAACTCGTACTCCAATTATGAGAGTCTTGCCAAAAGAGGCATTTTTTGCACAACGGGAGAAGCTGCCACTAGCACAAGCTAAAGGTCGGATTAGCTGCACTTGCTTCAAGAAGGTGCCTCCGGGAATTCCTATTTTAATACCGGGGGAAGAAATAACTGACTGGCACCAAAAAAATATAGCCTCTGATATATTTATTGACGTTATTGAGCGTGTCGAAAGTTTTTTAATAGCACCTCTGGAGGAAAAACATGGCGAATTTAGCTCCTGAACAAGTTGCATTGCTTCCAACCCCAGAAGAAATAGAGCAGTATAGGCAAAAAGGATGGTACGTAACCAAGCCAATATTCTCAGAGTATGAAATCGAGCAAGCTTTGTTAGATATCAAACGTTATTACCGAGGAGAACGAGATGCCGATCTACCGGAAAAGGTTAAACCCCATTTGTTAGATTGGAAAAAAGATAGCCTTCGAGTTGATACCTACATAACCCACTATAATCATCAAGTTCGTCAATTAATGAAGAATCCCTTAGTGGGTGCCTGTGCTGCTCTTTTGATAGGCAGCGATGAAATTCGACTATTTAATAGTGTTCTCATCTACAAGTCATCTAAAGGTCGGGCTTGTCAAGATAATACGTCCATTGGTTGGCATGCAGACACAGCCTATTTTAAAACCTGCACGTCTGAAAAAATGTTAACTGTTTGGATTCCGCTTCAAGATAGTGATGAAACTATGGGAACACCTAGCTTTCTTGAAGGAAGCCACTTAAGCCAAGACGATACACATCTCAATGCTTTGAGACAGGAAAAAAATTTTATTTCTGATAATTTTACTGTATTCGAGAAACAACTTCTGGCTGACAATCAGTTGAAAATAGTACATACTCGCCTTCAGAGGTGTCAGTGTTGCTTTTTCGATTCCAAGGTGTTTCATTACACCGGACAAAATGTATCTGAACGTCCACGCCTCGCTGTTACTCTCTTTCTCCAAGACAAAGCTAATCGTTATCGTAAAGTTTATGATGAACAAAATAACCTGATCTACCACACGAACGACATACTCTGCCGTCGGTTAAGTGATGGTAATCCAGATTACACAGATCCCACTTTTTGTCCAATACTCTGGCCTATTTAGATTGACAATTCACACTTCGCGTATTGTGCAACGCCAAATATGCTGTATATTTAGCCAACAAAACTCGTTTTCTAACGTTTTTGTTGAAGTTATAGAGGGTTCATTAAAGATGACAGAAGAACAAGTGAGAGAGACTGAAAATGAAAGACCCTGGCTGTCTTGGATCTGCGATAGCAAAACCACAGAAGAGTTAAGGAGTAAGTACAATAATTGGGCGAATACCTACGATACAGATGTAAAAGAACATTGGTATTTTATGCCTATTAACACAGCACTAATCTTGGCTAACTTGCTTCTTAAGAAAGATGCCGCAATTTTAGATGCGGGTGCAGGAACGGGGTTGGTAGGTGAGGCTCTTGCACAACTGGGATACACCAATATTACGGCTGCTGACCTTTCTGAGGAAATGCTAATGGTTGCCCAGAAAAAGCAGGTTTACAAAGCTTTGCACCAGTGCAACCTGGAAAATCCTCAAGCTTTTAGCAAGAACGAGATTTTTGATGCCATTATATCCGTGGGTGTGTTCGCCTATGCACACGCTGGAGTTCGTGTCTTGCAAAACCTGTTCCGTCATTTGAAAACGGGAGGGTATTTTATTTTGACAGTACGGGGAAAATACCGGGATGAAATGCAAAAGGCGTTTGAGTCCCTACCGTGGAACCTCATAAGCCAGGAGCAGTTTAATGTCTATGACAGCCAAGTCATCTATGTTCTGGTATTTAGGAAGCAGTAAACATGAGTACACAGATGGATAGCCGAAGCGTTTTACAATTAGCCGAGTCTCAGCAAGAACCCTTATGCTTCAACCGATTCGTCAAAATCTCTGACCGAGAAGATAAATGTGATATTCCTAGATCTGCTTGGAGGCCTCTAACTGAGAATTACAATTTACAGACCTGGAAAGGAATACATCTGGACAAAAGTCCCATCGAAATTGCCTTGTACCCCATGCTACTCTATGAGCTTCAACCGAAAACAATTATTGAACTGGGTGCGCTCAAAGGCGGAAGTGCAATTTGGCTAGCTGATCAGTTGGATTTATTTAGTATAGAAGGCTGCGTTTACTCAGTGGATATTGATCTTTCCCTGCTTAATAATAATGCAAGAACTGACTCTAGAGTTGAATTTTTAGAAGGAAATTGTAACAACATCAGTGCTGTTTTGCCTCCAGAACTGCTGGCAACCTTGGCACATCCTTGGCTAGTCATAGAAGATACTCATGTCAATTTAGTTGGAGTTCTTGAATATTTCCATTGTAACGGTTTACAGAGTGGAGATTACTTGATTGTCGAAGACACCAACAAAGTGATGTGGGAAGAGTGGGCAGATTGGGATGACAAAGAATTACTGGCACGAGTAGGGCGTAAACTTGATGAGTTGAGAACCTGGTTGACAAATCATCAAAATGAATACTTAGTTGATACCTACTATCAAGATATGTACGGCTACAATGGCTCGAAAAATTGGAATTCTATTCTGAAGAGAATCTAGGGTGTGTCATCAAATAGGTGTCAATCTAATTTAGAATTGATAGCCGAGCGCGAGTAGATTAATGAAGAGAAGTGCGAAAATGACGCGCCGCTATGCCTTTCAGCACGACCAATTGTTAGATAACAATTCTATGCTTGAATTTCAAGGGATTTCATTCATCGTCACTAAAGGACTTCCAAAGAATATTTTAGGAGCCTTACTTTTCAAGTAAGGGACTAAATCGCCGATACGGTTCTATTCGCAAACGAGATGCCTGTTTGTTAGTGACTTTAATCTTACCAACGCAACTCCTTATTGTCCGTGTTTTCCCAGTTATAGTTCATGTCTTTTCTCCGACAAAAAAAAGGCTATTTTAGGGCTAACATATTCCAAAACCTGTTCGCGTACAGATGTTTCGATGCCCTCGAATGCTTCAATTTTTTCGGGTGGGGTGTTTTTATAAAGGATTTTGGCTATCTCTTTGATGTGGACTTCTAAAAGTTTTTTATCTTCTGGGTTCATAATTCTTTACTGACTTAAAAAACTAAAGTGGAGATGGTATTTTCTTTCTGCTGCTCTGTCACACCCAAATATCGCTCCAGGGCTGCAAGAGAGCAATGACCACTGATTGATTGAATGTGGCGTAAGGGTACTCCTGCATCACTCATCCACGTTAACGCTGTCCGCCGAAAGCTGTGGAAAGATATTCCCTTTTCATCCAAATCGACCCGCCGCAGGGCCTCACGTAATATGGGGCAGATATAGCGTAGATCCCATTGGCGAAATATTACTTAACATTAGTAACCTAGTTTTTGCAACACAACCGTGGTGTCTAACGTCTTTTGTAAGGCACATTCAGTAAATCAACCGCCCGTTTCTTCGCTGCTTCTCCCCGCCGATCATACTTACTTGTCGTACTTGGCGACGCATGACCTGCAAGTTTCGCTATCGTAACGATATCTGCCCCCGCATCTAATAGATTACCAATAAAAGTTCTTCTAAAATCATGAGGTGTAAACGCATCCACATCAGCTTTTTCGCCACGTCGTTGCAATGCCCGTAACACTCCCTGCTCACTCATCCGCCTGGGAATAATTTTATTTGCTTTATTTAAAGGATAAAAAAGTGGCCCATGTGCTTTACCCCGAATCAACAACCAATCAGTAACAGCTTGCACACCCGCTTCAGGTAAATACACAATTCGTTCCTTCCGCCCCTTAGCTTCCCGTATTGTTAATGACCGACTACGCAGCTTAAAATCGCTTAAATCAAGAAATGTTACCTCACTGCGGCGCAACCCTACCGTCAAAACTGCCAGCAGTGCCGCATCCCTTCTCCCCAATGTTGAGTCATCTTGAATGCAATCATCCCAAAGTGCAGAAATTTCTTCAGCATCGATTTCTCGCCCTTTCAGCAAACTCTTGCCCCGCACAGACTCAATATCAGCCGCTCGTCCATACTCATCTGTGGACATCAACCCCAACCGCCATGCTTCCTTGAGCGTCCGCCGTAATGCACATAGCATTTTGTTCGCCATTGCCGGACTATATTTTTCCATCAGCACTGACCTAACTGCGGCTGTGTGCTGGTAACGCAACTTTGACCAGTCCAAAGTGCTTGCATCACAACTGCCATTAGTCAGCAGTTGGGCGATCGCATTTAACGCCTCGCGCATCGTCCGCCGAGAACCTTCACCAAGACTGTTAAGGTAAACTTCAGCCGGGTGCATTGTTAGCGGTACTGGTTCGGTTAACGCCAGCGACTCTGGATTAAAATTGTTAGCGATCGCGTGGGTGTTCACGGCAAGTTTAATGAGGCTTTAGAATAAATCCTCCCTCAAATGTGGCTGACTGTATAGCTCCCAGCCGTTATGTGGTGCGAGAACGACATTTCTCTTCACCCATTTGCTGTGTAAAGCTTGCTACGTCAACACTCTTCTGGTCTGATGTAGCAACGCTTTTAACCCATCCACTTGAGTAACTGCCATTTAGAGCCAATTGACCCAGACACAACAACGCCCACTCCAAACCGTATACAATTCTGCTTCATGCAGAGTACCCACTTGTAATGAGTATTTGAGTATTTACTCAAATGAGGTTTTACTCAATCTTTGGGGACTGGAGTATTTAGATATGCCTCTAGTGCTTTGATCACAATGTTGGTGATGCTGCTGCCCTTGCCTTCCTCTATGGCCCGTATCTTAACTTTGTTGTGTAAACTGACTGGGATTTCTGCATTCAAGCGAGTAGTTTCTTCCTTACTTGCTTCTTCAATCGCCAAGTTTTTCTGCTCATGGTCGCGTCGTGTTTTCTTTGCTTTAAGCACCATGCTTGAGTACCTCCAGCACTTCCTTTTTGAGTGCATTAATTTCTCTGGCCGCATCGCTGCTGGGGTCACTGAAAACAGTTAATCCCTCTGCTGCCGTTGTTGGGTAAACTACCCGTTGAGTCGTGCCTGCCTTAAGCACAGGTAAACCATAATCTGAGAGTGCTTGATTAATCTCTCCACTGAGCTTGGTATTTTTAATTGCTCTGCTAATGACAAAAGCTGCTTTTGGTTTCCCGTTGGTGACTTCTCGACGTGCGGCGATTATGTCAACCAGATCGGCACACGCCCAAATATCGTAGGGGCTAGGCTGTACGGGGATGAGAACCAAGTCAGCAGCCTTGACCGCAGCTGCACTGAGTTTGGCAATTTGCGGCGCACCGTCGATTACAATCCAGTCGTACCCTTGCGAGATAGCTTGCAAGTCCTTAGCTAGTGTTTCCCGGTCTAGTCCAACAACCGGGATGATGTTCCCCCCGCTTGCTTCGTTCCAATCCCTAGCACTGCCTTGCGGATCTGAATCTATCAGTAACACTGTGTAATTATCTCGCTTCAGTGCATGAGCAAGATTAGTAGCAATGGTTGTTTTACCTGAGCCTCCCTTTTGGTTCAGAATGGCTATAACTGTTGGCATTTAAAGGCTCCAATGTTTTGAGTAAACACTCATTTGAGTAAATACTCAAACAATCAAAGCATTAATTCTGGGTAATGGCAAGTTAAAAATAAAACAAAATCCCGAATCACTAGAAGCGAGTTTTAGTTGATGAGATAGACTCTAGTATTTTGAGTAAAAGCTCATTTGAGTAAATACTCAAAATTATCTAGTAGAAAGCTTGTGACAGACTAAGCGGGCTATGCTTAATGAGAGCGAAAAATGGCTACTGTCAATGACCTAAATGAATCCTATTCCTGAATTTCCCGTTATTTTTGTTACCAAAGCCAATTATGAGCTTTCCAGTAACGAAGCGATGGGCAGCAAATATAAATTTTGGTTTACTGATGAACAACTTGGTCGCTGCCTATATAAACAAGCGCGACAAAATTTAGGAGAAGATTGGGCAGAGAAAGTAGCATCAGAGTTGTCTGAGCTTCTAGAATTACCCCACGCCACTTATCATCTAGCAGAATGGGAAGATAATCGGGGTGTAGTTTCACCCAACTTTTTACCACCAGGAGGGACACTTGTTCATGGCAATGAAATTCTCACGCCAGTTGTGCCAAATTATCCTACTTCTGCCACCTACGGCGTATCACAACATACAATAGGTATTGTTCTGCAAGTAATAGAAGCAGATCATGTGGGCTTGCCAATAGCTTGGACACCACCGAGCGGTATCCAAAAAGCAGTAGAAGTGTTTGTTGGCTACCTCCTGTTAGATGCTTGGATTGGCAACGGCGATCGCCACCATGAAAACTGGGGCTTTGTCCGCAATAAGACGGTATCTACTACAGCAGAAACGGTACACTTAGCACCAACCTATGACCACGCCTCATCTTTAGGACGTGACCTCCCTGATGAACAGAGGCAGAAGCGCTCAATAGAGGCTTATGCAAATAAATGTTATTCTGCTTTTTATGGCAGTGTTGAAGACAAAAAGCCCCTGAAAACAATTGAAGTATTTCACCGAGTTGGTCAACTTTATCCCCAAGCAGCCCATATATGGCTGGAGCGTCTTGAACGGATCTCCAGGGCGAATACGCTAGAAATTTTTAGTCGAATTAATAGAGAGCGCATCTCAACTATTGCGGTTGAGTTTGCACAGAAGATTCTTGAATTCAACCAAAACAAGCTGCTTAATTTAAGAGAATCACTCCAGTGAATACACAAAAAACACTATTTTTAGCTTGGCAAGACCCTAACAGCCGCTCTTGGTTTCCCATTGGTAGGTTAACATTTGACGATGCAGGATATAAGTTTGTCTACACTCAGGGTGTAAAAGAGGCACAACAGATGTGCAGTTTTTCACCTTTATCTTCATTTCCTCACTTAGAAAAAGTATATACATCAACTCACTTATTTCCAGTCTTCTCTAATCGGTTGATGTCCCGTTCCCGTCCTGATTACGCCAATTTTCTGCAATGGCTGAATATTTCAGATCATGAAGATTCACCACTGGCAATTTTAGCCCGTAGTGGTGGACAACGGGAAACAGACAGTCTCGCCGTCTTCCCGCGCCCAGAGGCAGATGCAGCAGGGCAGTATCAGTTACACTTTTTCGCCCACGGGCTGAGACATCTGCCTGAATCGGCAATTGAGCGGATTAATCACTTGGAGCCAGAAGAGAAGTTATGGTTAGCTCACGAATTTCAAAACCCTCATGATTCCCAGGCATTAACTCTCCATACTGAGAATCACTATATCGTAGGTTATTGCCCACGGTACTTACGGAGTGAAGTTTTTGAGCTTCTTTTGAAAGAGCCTAGTTCAGTAGACCTGCGTGTAGAGCGTGTAAATTTACCGCCCACACCGTTACAGTTCCGTCTATTGTGTAGGATAACTACTTCATGCAATCAGGACTTTCGCCCCTTTTCTGGTGAAGAGTATCAGCCACTCATCAAGGAAGATGTTGCTACAGCATCCCTGATTTCTCCTCCTTAAATCATTTTCCTAGCACCGCCTCAAGCATCATAATTTCTCAGTAAGACTATGTAACTATCTTGTTTCAAGGTACGAGCAACATCTGTAGCAATGAGTGTTATCTCTAAGCTTCTGTTTTGAAGCAAAACAGCGATAAATCCTGGCATATAAAGACTTTAGCATTTTGAGTAAACACTCATTTGAGTATTTACTCAAATAATCACAAGATTAATTCTAGATAAGGGCAAGTCAAAAATAAAACAAAGTATAGGGGCGTGAGCAGGTAGAGAAATAACAAATAACAGGTGGTTTTCGCCTGCGGTGCGCCAAAAGCGATCGCTGCTAAGGCAGTGCGCTTGTTCTGCTACCACCAACTACAAAGTAGATAACACCCGCTCCCTGTCACAGTTTAAGCGATAGTAAGTTACTTTGGTAAGCTGCTTTAGTTTACTAATAATCTACAAGTAGATTAAAGCAAGTGACTTATTTAAATAATTATCTGACTGTACCTTAATTTATCTGCTACTGTAATTTACTTAATTACGTATAGCTCAAAACTGCTTGCCTTATTCAATCTAGGTCAAACACTAACTACGGTTTAGACGTTTAGAGTCAGACACTTTTAAAAATTAGTATATTACTTTAATTTTCTTAACTTAATGCAGTAAGCTGCCAAAGTCAAAAAGTAAATTACTATTAACACACTAGTATATTACTTTCATTTATTTTAAATTTAACGTAACTGACTTTAAATTACCAATATAGAACAAGCCGTGTATGGCAACTAAAGACTGGTTAGACAATCACGCTAAAGTGACAGCATACCTTGATTTCAGCCTCTACGCTAGTTTAGAGAAGTGGATGAAAACACACAAAATAAAAAAAGCGTCTCAAGCTCTCACAATTATACTTGAGCATTATTTAGAGGGCAATATTCCAATTGAAGTGATGCCAGAGAACCTCGAAATTGAGGTAAAACAGCTTAAGGTGAAAGCCACCGAAATCGATGGTCTAGAGGCAACCGTAGCCGAGCAGCAAAGGGAATTTAATGATGAGATTAACTCGCTCAGAACAGAAATCGATGGACTACGGCAAGCTCTTATTAATGCGGGATTATCATCTCTCAGAGAGAAGGTTGAGGACATACCCAGAGGCAAAATCAAATTCTCATATTCTGATCATGATGCTAAACAGGGGCTAACCAAGACTGACCTGTGTGAACGGATAAACATCAACGGCAGTCAAATAAACCAATGGGCAACGATGCTTAACCTAGACCCTGATGAATACCTGTTTGAATTGACTGGGTGGAAGAAACCCCTTCAGGCTCGGCGATATTTCCCCGTGTTGGAGAATGACCAAAAGCAAGCTGCTCCCAACTAGCCAGTAGTCCAGAGCGCTAACCCAAGCGGATTAATCATCAAAATCAATTGGCTGACCGTTAAAATGCTTGTGAATGCTTTCGGGAGTCAGCCAACCAGGAATTGTAACCTTTTTATCTACTTCTGCATCACCTTGGGAATTGTTTAAACCGTTAATTGTTGCAACTTTTAAAGGTGTCTTACCATCGGCGGTTTTGCGGTCAATTTGAATAGTTCCTCTGCTTCTACCTTTAGCAGTTCCATCACTTCCACCAACGGCGGTATTAGTGAAGAAATGGGCAATACAGACTAATCTTTCTTCAGCTTTTCTAGGGTCACTAAGAGATGCTTTAACAAACTTTTTGGCAGGTTCTTTTGTGATGTCAGACTCAGAATAGTTAGTGAATTCATCAACTAGTAACTGTTGCGGTTGCTTGGATGGTTGATTATTGATTCTATCTAACCAGCGCTCACGGGCATCATCAAAAGCAAGTCCAATCTCTTCTTCTGCTTGCGCTATCAACTGAGGGCTTAAATATTTCCATGCGTTTCTGAGATTTTCCCCGGCGTGCGCGTCTATCAGCTGATACAAGGGCATATCAAACAGATATTCTCTGAGCATCACAATCGACGCTGCTAGAGTTGATTTACCGCTTCCCGCTTCTCCTAGCACCCAAACGGGCTTTTGATTGTCGATAATTTTCCAAAGCCAGCCCGATTCATGATTCTTGAGCGCTTCGATTAAATCAGTGATGAGGCGCTGGTCAGTCAAAGGATGATTGTCATTTGCGATCGCGCTCTTGGTTTTACCCTCAATCTTGCCGCGTTCTTGCTCCGCTTTCGCCCTGTCTCGAAGATTCTCAGCAATGGTTTTATCCATCACAGAATGATTAACAGCACGGGCTTTCATAAAGTCCTCTAGCTGAATCCGAGCCTTGGCGCGTTCGTTTTCGGAATCTGTCAAGCCCAGCGCAAAACGTTCTTCTGTGTCCAGTCCTGACAGCCCATCTTTCAGGCGTTCAGTATAAAGCTGGGTCGAATGCTGTTTAATTTCACGTTTGTACTTATTTTGCTGCCAAGTTGCATAGTCGCCAGTCTTTTCGAGTTCGCCCAGTTCATAATCCGTGCGCTTGAGGCGTTGCGAACGCACAAGCAAGCAACCCACGACACCCCATAGCCCAATAACTGCAATTCCATATCCTAGCAACTGATTAGGGTTATCTGTAGGCAAATCACGCACCCATTGAATAGCATCGCCCTTGTAGGGAATGATGCTGCCATACAATCCGTAGCGCTGCCATTCTTCAGTCAGGACAAAACGCGGCATCTGGCAAAAACGCTTATCCAAATCTATTTGACTGTGTACGCCGTTTGCTGACCTTGGGCAGAACTGAATCTGTGTCAGGTCGTAAGGCTGACGTGTTTGCGATGTTGCCAGCCCAATGATTGCGGCTATGCCACACACACCAGCCAGCGCTAACTCGAAAACACCTTGTTTCATTCCCGCCCCTTAAAAATAATTGCAATAGAGCCAATGAATAAAGCCAACGCGACTGCAATACTTAGCCAAGGGTCTGATTGCGGATTCTGTTTTTCAATGGTTTGGATGTCTTGGCTAATCTGGGACACTGTTTCTTTAGTCAAATTCTCAAAATATTGATAGTCTTTGACTGCTAACCAAGTTGTGATACCTGCAAACACCAACCCCCCAGCAGTTTTGAAAACGTTTTGCATATTATCTACCTCTAATCCGTCAGTGTTGTAATTAACTCTCAAGCCCGTTAGCCCAGCGAGAGAGCCAACGCTGCACACAGAAAACGAGAGCGAAATTGCCAACCAGAGATTAACGCCACCGCCAGTTATTAAGAGATATTTAGCGATAAAGAATCCCGTAGAATTTAGCGACCAGCCGACAAAGAATCTGGTCAGTTTTTCAGTTGTATTGATAATATCTTTGCGGTGCTGCTTGCGTGACTCCAGGTGTTCTATTAAGTCTTTTGGTAACGGCGTATCTGGGGCGATTTCGCTTACTACTGACTCTTGTTCGTCCTCAATGTCGTATGTCATATCTGTATCAGATTATTTCTCGAACCCGTCAGCGCTCGGCTAAAGTTACTGACGGGTTTAGTTATCAAAAACCTATTAGGGCATCCTTGATTTTTTGTACAATCGATCGCCCTGCATATTGTTTTTTCGGCTTGAAGTCATCACGAGCGTTATCACCCCTAACTAAGTAATACTTGCCCAGTTCTCTATCATGTTGCAGGTCAATTGTTTGTTGTCTAATATCTGTCTGTAATTCTGTCTGCAACATTTTATATTCGCCATCAACTTGCATCATGTGTTTATCCACCCATGCCTTCAGTAATAGATGGTCTGTTGATTGTTGATGGCGTAGCGCTTCTTTCTCCTTGGATGAAGCGAAATCAAGCTTCATCTCTTCTAGGATATTAGCTAGATGAGTATCAGCTAAAATCGCTGACTGTACTGCTCTTTCAATCTGATCGCCGCTAACACCAGCTTGTTTGTAGATGTCGCCCAGGACTACGTTTAAGTCCTCAGTCCCTTTGATGGCAGCTAACATTTGCTCTCTAACCTGTGGGGCAAATTCACTAATCTTCGCCCCGTCATTACCCATTTGTCCTATCAGCTTGAGGGCGGATTTATCGCCTGTTAGCGCTCTGACCACTAAGTTAGTAGAGGCATTGAATTTAGTTTTTAATTGGCGTTCTAGGTGGCGTGATTTGGAAGTTACCAGATTCCTTAGCTTCATTGAATTTTTCACAGCGATATTCCTTCTCTGAGGTAAATATTTGGTTGCAGTGATACTCCATTCGCCTTACGTATTGCTCAATAGCTGACTTCCGTTTGAGATATTGCTGATAGTTTGATTGTTCTAGTATTGGCAGATACAAGCAGCTATACAAGGGTAAAATCACAGCAGCGAGTGCAGTTAAACTAACAGCAATTCTTGAGAAGTAGCTCATTCTCACCCACCGAATCCCCAAGCACTCAAGCAGCGTCAATTCATTACTATTGAGCCGCGTTAAGCCTTGCGAGGATTGAGAATTGGGTGCTTTTAATGTTTTGGCGGATGACTCCCATATCCGCTTTGATGTCTCCTGAGAAGTTGTTAACCTTTTGGTTCAATCTAGAAGCTCTGTTGGTTACGTGTTCTCGCAAGTCTTGGGCGTTAGTCTCAAATGATTGCTCAATGACATCAAATTTCTGATCAACGTAGTTCTTGATTGCAGCCGTTACAGTACTGATGAATTGGCTGTAGTCGGTAAAAGTGTCGTCAACCTCGGAAGCGATACTTAATGTTTCTTGTTCAGTTAACTCAAACCCCAGCGCGGATGATTGGGCTGTTACAATCTGACGCAAGTCATCGCTGGTTACAGTGATGCTGTTAATCTCTTGGGAAGCGACCGTAAGCTGACTGTTATCAAGTTCAACTTCAGGCTGTGCATCTTCTAACCCTACTAGAAACGTTTCTTCAACGGGTTCATCAACTACAGATAATTGGCTTGTC
>NZ_CAXTNE010000042.1:6836-38657 GCF_964245445.1 uncultured Nostoc sp. | reverse complement strand
TTCTTCTCCTGTTATTAGATTCCAGATTTTAAGGGTGGAGTCAATTGAAGCAGAAATCACCTGCAAGCCATTAGAAGTGACGGTGACTCCACTTACCCCGGAAGTATGACCAGTGAGGGTACGTAGCAAGCGTCCTCCTGGTGAAATTAAGCTAGGAGTCAATGGACACAACCAGGGGAAACTTGTTAGTTGCTTTGCTTGTGCCAATAATGCCTGAATTTCCTCTGGCATTTTCTGGCTTGATAAACGTCCCCACAATTGACTCGCTAATTGTCTCTCATCCGTTGCTAAAATATGCGCTGATAGTTGCAGTGTTCCTTGGATAAATTTTAGTGCCTTTACTTTCTCCAGGTTATATTTGGAGTTTTCTAATACCTCTAAATCGTCAACCAAATCATAATCTTCAATTAGCGCTTGCACTCCAAACTCAGGATGGTTAATCTTTGCGCTTAGGAAATTAAAATCAGCCAGAGTTTGGTAATACTTCTGCAAATTTCCCGACTTCATCGAGTTTGGCGCTAAACTACCCAAGTAAGCACGTTGAAAAGCAGGACTTTGTGCCGCTAACTTGTCAGCAAATTTTCCCATCTCACGCCACCTTCCTTTCAAGGTAGTCCACAATACGTTGATTAACCTCTTGAAATTGCTTCCGTTTGGAATCTAGAACCCTTTGTGCTTTCAAGAAGTCTAAAAAACTAGTGTGATAGATGCTGTAGCACTTTTCTCCCTCTATATCTTGCAACTTCAAATACTCAACCCACTCATTTAAAACTGATTGCACATCATATTCATCCTGTTCAGTAATCTCCGCTATCATCTCACAGGGAATTGGTGTGCCAATCTCCACTAAAATAAACAGGATAAATACTTTTACTACTTGGGGTTTTTCATCCATTCCCATCTGTACCCAATGAACTTGATAATAGTCCTGAAGACCATCAGGTAATTGCTTTAAATTCAGATCATTATAATCACCCTTAGCAATTCCCGACAAAACATAGCGCAGGTACATGAAATTATTTTCACTCTTAGTTGCTACCTGCTCTACAAAATCGTTATCAGAAATATTGCGGTCTTTAATCCATTGTCTAAGTGCATTCTTATAGTCTTGATCGCCATTCAAAAAAAACCGAATATATTCTTTAATATCTTCACGACTCAAATTAACATACTGACTTCCCCTTAAATCTAGCTCCTCTACCGGGACATCTGGTGTAGACAAGCGTTTTTTATCTCTAGTATAGGGTCGTCTAGTTAACACAAAATATACATTTTCAGGAAGCGACGGTGGTAAATCTAAAAGATTCCCCCCTGCTTCTTGTTCCACTTCATCCAAAGCATCAACCACAATTACCAGACGATCGCCAGCAGTCAGTTTTTTGCTAACCTGTTCTAGTAAATCTGCTAAATTAGCCTTCTGGGCATTCTGCAACTGGTAACGCTTAATTAATTGTTTGCGAATACTTTCAAGAAATAGCTCCGGTCGATTGCGACCATCGGAGCGAATATTAAAATAGCATGGTGCTTTATTGTCCCAGACGTATTTAGCAGCAATGCTACTCTTCCCCATCCCTGCATCACCCACCACTGTAAAGTAACCACTGCAATTTTTGTCACAAAATTGTTGAAATGCGTCAAAAACAAACTGACGACCGCAAAACGAGCGATTTTTTTCTCTAATTAATGACTTGAATTCTGCTGGATACTCGTCTAAATTCCATTCAGGGAAAGGCTCAAATTCTTTGGATTTAGTTGTTTTGGCAACCTTAATAAATATTTCCCCAAACTCCTCTAACTGCGAGCGTAGTTCAATTCTCTTCAATTGGATATCAAATTCTGAATCCTTCCCATGCAAAAACTTTTCTACTTCCTTGTAAAAACCCAAGGGATTATTTGAAGTATAAGCACTCCAAAAAGCATTTTTAATTTCTCTTTCTCGAAAAAGATTCAGCAGTACTTTCTGCTGCTCCACACCATACTCAATTAAAGAATAAACATAAACACCATCAACATCTTTAGGTGGTTGTACTGGATCAAACTTGAATTCCTTTAAGAGTCTGACTACAGTTTCATTGCGTTGAGCTTGATTAATAACTAGAGAAGCCGCAGGTTTAGCAATACTTTTAAGTGCATTAACTACAGGGTCAATATTCATCTTAGCTAGCAGTAGATATAATTTTTAGACTTATAACTTATCCTAACGACTGATGCCAAAATTAAGCAAATACACAGTTATATAATAGCGATACCTTTCCTTCTCTACGAGAGGCTGCGCCAATGGAACGCTACGCGTAGCTTGCTTAAGAGTAAAAGTACGATAAGCTGCGCTAACGCTCCCTCTTCTCTCTTCCTCAGCGTCCTCTGCGCCTCTGCGGTTCGATTCTCAGACTCATTTAGCGCACTATGAGCGCTCACTTATACCTAAAATCAAATGAAACATGGTGTCGCAGCTACGCCCGTCGTAGACATTGCATAGACGTTTTCAGTATCAAACCCCAAACTTGAGCTTTTAAACCGCAAGTTTCAGCATAAAAGGTGCAACTTTCAGCATAAAAGGCGCAACATTCAAGCTCAAAGGTGCAACGTTCACCCTCAGAGGCTCAACATTCACCCTTAGAAGCTCAACGTTCACCTTCAGAGGCTCAACTATTCACCCTCGGAGGCTCAACGTTCACCCTCAGAAGCTCAACCTTCACCCTCGGAGGCTCAACGTTCACCCTCAGAAGCTCAACCTTCACCTTCAGAGGCTCAACTGCAACAATATTAACTTTACAACCATATCAATAACTAGAAACCTGATATATGCTTGGACACTAAAGATAGCCATCTATGGTATAGAAATGTATAGAATCTTGTAAAGATATAAAATATAGTTGTTAAATGCACACATTTCTTGCTTCTTCCTCAATGCAGCTGTCTGTACCACCAAATCACTTTCAGCCCATGAAGATTGTCGCACTGGGAGACAGCTTAATTTATGGATTTGGTGATCCAGAAAAAGGAGGTTGGATTGAGCAACTACGGCGATGGTGGATGTTGCCGGATAGTGCGGGTCATGTTCTTTATAATTTAGGGGTAAGAGGCGATCGCACGCAACAAGTAGCCCAAAGACTAGAAGTTGAATTTCGCCACCGAGGTGAACTGCGAAATCGTGTTCCCGACTTGATTATTTTATCAGTAGGCGTGAATGACTCAGCGCGGTTGGCGCGTCCCGATGGTCGAAGTTACACAGATTTTACATTGTTTGAAAAAGAAATTGCTTCTCTGCTAGATTTAGCACAGCAACTATGTCCTGTGTTATTTGTAGGCATGGTGCCAGTAAATGAAGCCAAGATGCCATTTTTAGATTGTTTTTACTATAATCATGCCGATCAGTATCGCTACAAAGAAGCAACTCTAATTGCTTGCACCAAACGGCAGATTCCCTATTTAGATATTTTTGAGCAATGGATGGAACGTGGTGAAAATTGGCGGCTTAAACGCTTGAGTGAAGATGGTCTTCATCCCAATACACTGGGTTATCAAGCTTTGCTAGAAGATGTGATCAATTGGGATGCAATCGCAACTTACCATTCTAAATTTGATTACCACTTTAAGCCATCATAATCTGATAAATATCTTGATGCTTTGGGGCTAACCTAATATTCTCGTATCTCCCATCCTTGCAAAAAGCACTACAAGCTGAATTTTTAAATCCATCTTTTCCCTATTTTTTAGTAAGTACTTTTATGACACCAACTTTATTTGGTCGTTGGCAAACTCGATTATTATTACTTGCAACGGTGGGCGTACTTGTGTCTTTGCCCTTTGTAATGGGTTTGATTGGTTCTAGTGCTAACTCGGTTTATTTTTGGATACTTGGTTATGTTGCCGTCTTTGGCTTAGGTTGGGATGTGCTTTATAACTATCTCCAAAAATTCCGATGGGATAGAGATTGGCCAGCAGCCTATCAACTTTTAGCTGGTATATGGGAATTAGTATTTGTGTTCTGTGGAGTAAAACTATTTGGCTTTTTACCAATACCTATACCTAAAGAAGAACTACCTTTATCAGTTTTTTTATTGCACTATACCGTCGTGTGGCTAGCAGTTTTTATTAGTTCACAAAGCCTGATGCGAATTATCTTTCTCCGTTGGCGTTTCCAGGGTGGGGAATGGTTGTAATATCGTGTCCGCAAATGGCCTAACCCCCTAACCCCCAACCCGTGGCGGGAAGGGGGAAAAATTCAAATAAGCGTATTGGTTTATGGGGGAGCAACGCGATTTTGTGAGGTGCTAAAAATTAGGGGTATAAATGACCTGTTTAATAGTGCGATCGCAGCGAAATCCCTGTTTTTATTGAGAATCTAGCTATGTAACTGAGAATTAAACACCGATCTCACTTTTTCGCGTTGCTCCCGTTTATGGTGTACACACAAGCTTCTTGAGGTGTTACGCCAATGTATCAGCTTGTTAGGCTAATACATCGGTTTGTAAAAATTAACTCACAGATGGCGGTTTCGGTTTGGATGCAATATGTTGTATTAACGTACACTTGTATGCATTTTTACGAACAATAGAGCAGTTCTAGCAACTGCTCTATCTCATCAAATTAAAAATAGCTATCTCATGTTTCCAAAATTGGTACTTGTGCTGATGTAGTTATCTATGAGAAACACAGGACAAGCTTTGGAGTTTGGGGAGATTGTTCAATGCAGAGACGCAAATTAAGGAAGTGTAATGTCAAATTTTGATCTGGTTATTCAGCTATTTCTGCAACTCACAGTTATTTTAGCCACATGTCGCATCGTCACGATTTTAGGACGCCGCTATCTTGGTCAAACCGATGTTGTTTGCGAAATGATTGCAGGCGTAATGCTAGGCCCATCACTTTTAGGATTGATTGCACCGGATTTTCAGCAATGGCTGTTTCCTAAGCTTCCCATTATCACTGCTGTAGGACTGAAGATACCCAACCCATCAATGTCGATTTTATATGCTATTAGCCAGATTGGGTTGGCAATTTATATGTTTTTAATTGGTTTAGAGTTCAACACCAAATTATTAAAACATCATATCAAAAGTGCAAGTTTGCTATCTGCTGCCGGGATTATCACTCCTTTTATTTTAGGAGCGATCGCATCTTTTTGGTTTTATCACAATGGCGATTTCTTTCAACCAATAGTAACGCCTTGGTCAGCCGCTTTGTATCTAGGTGCGTCGATGACAATTACGGCTTTTCCTATGTTAGCTCGCATTCTTTACGAACGCGGTCTTGCACAAACCCGCTTCGGTACTTTGGCTTTAGGCGCTGCATCTGTAGATGATGCAGTTGCTTGGTGTTTGCTAGCGATCGTGCTTGCTAGCGTGAAAAATTCTCTGAGCATCGCCATATTAGCAATTGGTGGTGGCATTTGCTACGTGCTATTTGCAATTTTTCTCGCTCAACCTCTACTAAAAGCCTTCACACGCATGACAAAACGCGATACAGGTGTGAATAAACAAACTCTGACTTTAATGTTGATAATTTTGATGTTTTGTGCATGGTTTACCGATGTCACAGGCATCTATGCAATATTTGGTGCTTTTGTGCTAGGAGCAGTGACACCACGGGGAGAATTTGCCCAACAAATTCGCCAATATACGGAGTTTTTAACTACTTCTTTTTTGTTACCGATATTTTTTGTCTTCTCTGGACTGAATACTAAAATCGGATTAATAAACACACCTACTTTATGGGGAATTACACTTTTAATTATTGCGATCGCAATTCTTGGCAAAGGTGTTGCTTGTATGTTGGCTGCAAAATTGGCAGGGGAAAATTGGCGCGAATCTGCAACTATCGGCGCTCTAATGAATGCTCGTGGGTTGATGGAGTTAATCATCCTCAATATTGGTCTTGAACAAGGTGTAATTACCCCCACTTTATTCACTATCATGGTTATTATGGCAGTCATTACTACACTCATGGCATCACCACTAATTGCCTTTTTGTTGCAAGGTACAAGCTATGATAAATCTCCTATTTAAGTAAATTTAAATATAAAATTAATTACTTATTAATTAGGTAAGATTATTTATTCAACTCTGTTTATAGCAATCCTAAATAGTTGATAAATAAAGATATTTCTAACTTCTTTAAAAGTTGGGTATCTGAGAAGATGTTTGAAAAGTCATGATTGATGTATCAAATATTTTTTACTCCACCCTCCCCCTCCCCTTGTAAAGGGGGAATTAAGGGGGGTGATTAAAATCGCAGCCAACCACTTTTCAAACAACCTCTGAGCCACTTGGTGGAAAGCAAATTAAATAAAATTGCCATATAACCGCTAATTTGTTTGTAGTAATGTTTAAGCCTACTACAAACTGACTACCTATTAACTAGTTTTCTTGCTATTGTTAATTCGGAAGTTATTCGAGATGTAGTTCCTAAAATCATCAGAATTGATGTTTTATGGCTGCAACTGCATCGTAACAATAATTCATATAACAATGAACCACAAATTACTCTTGGTTGTATCTACCAAGCTTGCTTGACATTTCCCAGTCTTTTAAAGAATTATTTTAGGGAAACCAGATAGTTAATTTTAAGGAAACCATGCACATAGTTATTCTCGTTCTGGTTGAAGTGCTGATTGTTATTGGGCTTTCCCGGCTAGTAGGGCTAGGATTCCGTTCTATTAAGCAACCACTGGTAATTGGTGAGATTGTCGCCGGGATTATGCTCGGCCCATCTTTACTTGGTTTAGTTGCTCCCGATATAGCAGTTTCCTTGTTTCCACCAGAAACTATTCCTTTTCTCAATGTTTTGTCTCAGGTGGGACTAATATTTTTCATGTTTCTGATTGGGCTAGAACTAAATCCCAAATACCTCAGCGGCCAATTAGAAGTAGCTGTTTTAACTTCTCATGTCAGCATTTTAGTGCCGTTTTCTTTAGGAACATTGCTAGCGGTGCTACTTTATCCCCTAGTTTCCGATGCAAGTGTATCTTTTACCGCCTTCGCCTTATTTTTGGGGGCGGCGATGTCGATTACTGCCTTTCCGGTGTTAGCACGAATCATTACTGAAAACAACTTACAAGGAACGCGTTTAGGAACGTTGGCGTTAACTTGTGCAGCAGTAGATGATGTTACAGCTTGGTGTGTATTAGCAGTTGCGATCGCAGTTGCGCGAACTGGTAACTTTGCTGGTGCTATACCCACGATTATCGCCAGCATCGTCTACATCGGCTTGATGTTGACGGTGGGACGTTGGTTACTCAAAGGCCTTGCCAAACACTACCTCCGCGCAAGACGACTCAGCCAGGTGCTGCTAGCTGGGATTTATATGGCAGTGGTTGCGTCGGCATTAATCACCGAACTAATTGGGATTCACTTAATTTTTGGGGCATTTTTGCTGGGAGCAGCCATGCCCAAAAATGAAGATTTAGTGCGGGAATTGGCAGTAAAAACCGAAGATTTTGTTTTGATATTCTTGCTGCCCATATTTTTTGCCTACAGTGGCTTAAAAACACAGATTGGCTTGCTCAACCGTCCCGAATTGTGGCTTTTGTGTGCTTTGGTTTTAGGAGTGGCGATCGCAGGTAAATATGTTGGTACTTATGTAGCAGCCCGTGTCAGTGGCATTAACAAACGGGAAGCCTCGGCACTCGGTTGGTTAATGAATACTCGCGGTTTAACCGAACTGATAGTATTAAACATTGGTCTAGAGTTAAAAGTAATTTCCCCCTTAATATTTACCATGCTGGTAATTATGGCATTGGTAACTACATTTATGACCTCACCACTGCTGGAATGGACATATCCGAAAAAGCTGATCAGGTTAGATGTTGTGGAACGCGAGTCAGAAGCAGAAACAGGTATAGATACCTCTGCTGGAGGTGAAACTTCCCCTCATCCTTTCCGAATTTTAGTGCCAGTGGCTAATCCAAGTACCCAAAAAGGTTTAGTACAGTTGGCAGTAGCGTTGGCAGAGCCCACCGTAGGTATCGCTCTCAATTACCGATATTCTGCCATTGTTAACCCTCTTAGCCTGATTGAATTTCAAGAAGACTATGCTTTTGAAAGTACCCCAGTTGAAGCAGACCGATTAATCGCCCAGCGCCACCAGCAGCTACAAGAATTGATTAATACTCTCGAACCGCCAGAAACTCGTTCTTGTGTGCATCCTATCGTTCGCATATCCAGCAACGTTGCCCGCGAAACAGCACAGATTGCCACATTAGAACAAGCTGATTTAATTCTCGTCGGCTGGCATCGGCCAGCTTTTAGTAGTAATCGTTTAGGTGGACGAGTCGGACAAATACTTACCACTGCCCCAGTGGATGTAGCAGTGTTTGTAGATAAAGGCAAAGAGCAATTAGAAAGTTTATTGGTACCTTATTCAGCCAATATCCATGATGATTTAGCACTAATACTAGCTCTGAGACTGCTAATCAATCGTGAGACTTGTATGTTGCAGATATTACAGATAGTAGCAAATCAAGCCAAGGAAGAATTAAGTTACGAACTGCACACAATGATGGAACAATTACCGAGTAGTGTACGCGATCGCATTGAAATCAAAATTCTCGAAGCCCCAGAACCAATGCAAGCCGTAATTCAAGCTTCAGAAGGTGTTGACCTAACTATTGCTGGCACCAGCCGCGCTTGGGGTATCGAGCGCCAAACCTTGGGAAGATATACAGATCAACTAGCCATCCAATGTCGTTCCTCCCTGCTGATTACCCGCCGCTACAGCCAAGTCACCGCTCACCTTGCCTCTATGCTTCCTCAAGTTAGTAGTCAAGAGCCAACATTGAGGAGTTGAAATTCATGAATCATTTCAACTTCAAATCTTTAACTTTTTACGGAGTAGCAATAATTTCAGTACTACTGTTGTTTAAAACTGTCAGTGCTTACGGAGAAAACAATCTCAAGGCTCCTCCTCCAGTTAGCGGTCGGTATCGTTTAACTCTAGCGGAGAATTTGCCTAACTGTGAAAAATCGGATACTCTGACGTTAAACATTCAGCAATCGGGTATTTACTTAAATGCCTCTGTATTACCAGCAAACGCTAACGCTGATACTGACAAAAAGCACTCTCTGGCAGGCATCTTCCGAAATCAACAGTTAAATTTATCTGGAAAAGTTGGTAAATCAATCCTTTGTAATATTCCTCGCACCCAAAATGATCCTCTGAATTCAGTCACAATTCAAACGCAACTTGTGGATAAAGGTAATATGACAGGCCAGTTAACCGTAAATGGCATTCCACAACCTCTGAAATTTACTGCTGTACCCCAAAAAGCTAATTGAATTGGGGAGTGGTGAGTAGGGATTGGAAGAGCGCATTATATGGGTTTTATGGAGCAGATAAAAAGAATGGATCAGGGACTAAAGACTAGGCAATTTTGCCAATGGCGCAAGCAGCTATTTAGCATCAGTCTATTAGGCTTTTGTGCAGCGATCGCCCTTGAAACTTGCACTACTGCTGCGACACCAGTGGCAAAGCTAGATAATTGGCGTTTTTCCCCCAAGACACAGCAACTCGAAATCACCCTCTCAGCAGGCACAACCCCCCGTTATTTCTACCTAGCCCACCCATCTCGGCTTGTTGTAGATTTACCGAATACTAAGTTGGGCAAAATTATTACACAACAAAATTATTCTGGAGCAATTAAAAGCATTCGTGTTTCTCAGCTGAACGCAAATGACACACGCATTGTCCTAGATTTAGCACCAGGGGCTGTTTTAAATCCCAAACAGATACAACTACAACCCGTTTCCCGAAAAAACTCCACTCGCTGGGTGTTACGTCCGGTTATTTCTGGTAAAAAAACTACTGCCGTAAAACCAGGAAAGTCCGCACCTTCAGCCAAGAAACAACCTCAAACACTCCAAAAGCCGCCTAGTAACCTACCCATAACTACTAATCCACAATCGCCCTTACTCACAGTTCCGACTCCATCCAATCAACTGCCCTCAACAACTACTACTAACTCAGGGCAGCCTTTTGTCACCGTACCTCCTTTAAATCCAAATACATCCTCTCAACAACCTGCTTCGATTCTTCCCCCTCCTTCTTTCCCAAATCAACTCGATAATTTAAATAACATTCCTCCTTTGGGAATATCAGAATTTCCAGTTCCAAGAATCCCTAATGCTCCCGAACCGCAAATCATTGAGTTCGGTCAACCTTTGCCTAAAACCAAATAAAAATACGGAATTGGGCATGGGGCATGGGGCATGGGAAATCGAACCAATGTCCCATTTGCTATGCGCTATGCCCTAATAAATGAATTATTTTTTTCCAATTAACTCCTTCACCTTGTTGATGATGCCGACTGGATCGATACCTTGATATGGGTACTGTTCCCACAAACCGCCGCAACCTTCTTTATAAGTTCCAAGATGGGCATATTTGGGAGTCAACCCCCGCTCTAGCAGCCAAGAGCCGAAACGACTACCTAAGCCAGTGCGACGGTTGAAGGGTTCTACTACAAGCACAAAAGGAGCATTACCAACTTTGGTAATTATTTCTTCATCAATGGTGTTTAAAGTTGGTTTGTTAATTAAACCAACGTCTAACCCATCTTGCTTAAGACGCTCTACAGCATCAACGGCACGGTAGAGAGCATCGCCAAAACTGATAATGTAGCCTTGCGTCCCTTCTCGTATAACCTCATCTTTACCAGGAACAAATTTGTAGCCACTTCCAAAGAAGTCATTGCCGTTGCTGTCCTTAATGTTGGGCACTTTGGAACGGGTGGAGAAAATAAACCGCAGTCCCGGCTCAAAGAACACAGCTTCTACACAAGCTGTCATTTGATTATTATCTGCCGGGAAGTATAACTGTGTTGGGTAGCCATCATCCAAGCCATTGTCAGCAAACATATTATTTATACCAAAGTGGCAGCTGTTATCTGCCATGTCATCTATACCCGCATGGGAAAAATGACACAGAACATTGGAATAGTTCAGCCGTGCCATTGTGATTTCTGAGATACACATTTCTAAGAAGGCACTGAAGGTCGCAAAAATACCTTGCTTGCCCTCGTCCATCCCGAATCCGGCCATAGCAGAGAAGTTGCTCCGTTCCATAATGCCGGAGGAAATAAATATTTCTGGGTATGTTTCATGAATTATCTTCAAACCGCAGGAGCCTTCTAAGTCGCTATCAATAACCTTGACTTTTTCTTTACGCTCCGCTTCACTCATGCGACTGAGGACACCCACCACAGCTTCACCAAACACACTACGGTTAGCGCCCCATTTGTCACCAGAACCCAGAAACTTATATGTTTGTTTGGGTTTTTCAATACTTTTAAGGTATTCGACAGCCGCAGTTTGTCCGCGAGATTCTAGATACTTAACTGCTAAATCTACAGGAATCACATCATGGCCATGAATGGAACCTTCTAAACCTTCAATACCAGGACACATTGGGCGTTTATTGATTAGAGCGATCGCTCCAGGAGTATTCACAGCTTCGCTCAGGCGATGGTATAAATCGTCTAAGTCTTCCCCGTCTCCCTGAAGTACTTTCAACCCGTGACCTTCTAAGGTTTTGGCGACACTAAAACCAGGTAAATATTTAGAAGGATGTCCAGCGATCGTGACATCATTATCATCAATGAGCAGCTTGACGTTAAGATGTTGAGCAACAGCCAAACGAGCAGCTTCGGCATCATTGCCTTCTTGCTGCGAACCATCAGAACCGAGACAGAAAACAGCCTTGCCTGGATTCGCCATTGCCACACCATTGATGTAAGGCCAAATATGACCCAGGCGGCCAGAACTAAATTTCACACCAGGAGTTAGTTTTAGTTCCGGGTGTCCCGGTAAATTGGAATGTACTTGCCGATAATGTAAAAGTTGCTCGGCAGGTAAATCACCATGCAATGTTGCCATCAGATATTGAGTGGCAACTCGATGTCCTGCCTCATCAAAGAAAATCTGTACAAATTGCTCCGATGCCCCCCGGAAAAAGGCATCGAGAATCATCACCTCTGGGACTGTATCGTATGGCCCCCCAGTATGACCGCCGACTCCGCTAGCAGAGCCAGTCGCTGTAAAAAAGACGATCGCATCTCGGCAAAGTTGAATATTCGCTTTGAGAGTATCTCGTTGTTCAGCAGTGAGGCTGGAATTTGCCGGATTGAGCGCTAAAGGTTTGTAAGCACCGAGATCAATTGGAAATTGGGTGTTCATAATAGTCATGGTTTCTTGATTGAATAAAAAACAATTTGAACAGAGGGAATGCGCCATCGCACTACAAAAAAAATTGTTAAAACCCCAATGGGCAACAATTATCCAAGCTCAAGCTAACCACTCAGAACCATTGTGGAACCGTGTGATTTTATCAAATGCCAAAATCAATACATGCAATTGTGCATGAATGTGCTTGAATTCAATTGAAGTTACGGATTACCGTACAGAGACTTGCATATCAATAAGTATAAACTCACAAACGTGCAATTTCAAGTTAAAAAACGCAATTTCAGGAAAATTAATTATGCTAACTGCTGAACGACGACAATTCATCTTAGAAATTCTGCGTCGTGATAAAAAGGTACTTTCGACAGAACTTAGTGCTGTTCTCAAGGTTTCTGAGGATACGATTCGGCGCGACTTGCGAGAATTGGCAGAAACTGGACTTTTGCAACGCGTTCATGGGGGAGCGCTGCTCAAATCTCCAGCCACCGCTAGTTATGCTGATCGCCAAAAGCAAGCGCCAAAAGAAAAGGAAGCGATCGCTCGGACAGCAGCCAAATTAGTTTGTACAGGACAGGTGGTGATTTTAGATGGAGGTACAACAACTCTCCAAGTAACCCGTCATTTACCTTTAGATTTGCACGCAACAGTGATCACAAATAGTCCGCCAATCGCCGTTGCTTTAGCAGAACATCCCCATATAGAGGTTGTGATGTTAGGTGGACAACTCTACAAAAAAGCCTTGGTGAACGTCGGTACTGTCACAATTGAGACATTACGGATGATTCGTGCAGATTTGTGCATGTTGGGAGTTTGCAGTTTGCATCCAGAAGTTGGGATTAGTGTACCTAACCTAGACGAAGCGCACGTCAAACGAGCGATGATTACTGGATCGGCTGAGGTAGTAGGATTAGTAACAGCAGAAAAATTAGACACGGCTGCTCCTTATCTAGTGGAGTCCATTCATGCCCTGACTTATCTAGTAACTGCACCGACAGTATCTAATAATATGCTGAGTGCCTACAAAGCTTTAGGTTTGACAATTATACGTGATGAGTACGAGTGATTTGATAAAGGCAGATGCGATCGCTAGGGACTGGGGATTGAACAAGGGAACAGGGTACAGATTATTCCCTGTCACCTCTTCCCTAACCCCAATTCCCAAACCCCAATTCCCAAATCTAAAATCTGTCAGTTTCTTGAGGTGTTCCAACTGCTCCTGGTTGAGCCGTAAAGAAGTTTTGAGCAGCTTCATTCTGATATATACACCTAATATCAGGTTTGTCACTGTCCAAATTACCTGTAAAGCCAAAGGTGTTCAGGCGATTTTTGCACTCATTTACCTGATCAGATGTCACCAACTTGCGGTTCTCTAAAAGCGCCCAGTTATTTTGTCGGATTACGCATCCAGGACGCATACTCGGCTGGGCAACATAGACATTGAAGGGGTTGAGAGTGACGAACAGTCTAGCGTCCATCACCATCGCGCTGGCTCCGTACTGTACACAAATTTCAGGATTTGGTGCTTTGGTGTCGATGAATTCACGGGAAGCCACATTTGATGGGGCCAACGTGGTTGTAGAACTAAAAGCAATGCCAATCCCAATTCCCAAAATCAACACCCCTCCCATAATTGCGATGGTGAAGAGGTTAAACATAGGGGATTGGAAAATAGAGGGTTTAGAAGAAGTAGTAGCCGATCTACCAGTAGGTTTACGTCTCATTGTTGCTTAATCACCTTCACGCCGATTTGGAAGGGAGTGGTCTAAAGTTTTCTCCCTCTTTCAGTATGCCTATTCTTAACTGTAATTGTCTGCAAATTTTTGGGCAGTATTCTTCTTAAATGATAAAAATAGTAACTTATCTAGATATCTAGACAGAATTTTAACCTTCTCGGTTATTGTTTCCATCTTGAAGAATTGGTGAATCTTTTTATTTATTTGCCGATTAAGGAATTGTTTTTACCTTAGTGATGCTTCACATGCAAATCATAGAGCAACTGTTTTTAATTTCTATATTTTATTAAACAATTATAGCATATTTTTGATATTTATCAGATAGTCTTGATTCAATTTGCACAAATCATGCAATCAGAATGGTTGAATTATCTAGCTTTTTATTTGTAAGTTTGCGAAAAGTCTGAGCAGAGGAAACCTGTGCTTATAACTTTCAAAGATGAATTTTTCGTATTGTATGAAATATTTTTGTTACCCCTAGTAATTGATATGTCAAACGATGTAAATTAAAGTTTAAGAAAGTTTTAATAACTAATTAGAAGCAAGTGGCATCTCAAAAAGCGTTATTCTCAAGCAAGAAGTTCAAAACTTCGCAACTTCAAATCCTTCTAGCTGATAGTCTGACTATTTTTTGGGGAGATTGGTTAGATTTACGTGTCAGAATCGTACAAGTTGCTGCATCAGGCTTAATATCCCCACTGATATATATTTTAGCTTTTGGCTTGGGTTTGGGTAGTTCCATCAAACCAGGCTCAGGGATTAGTGGTAACTATAACAACTATTTGGAATTCATATTACCGGGGATGGTAGCGCTATCGTCGATGACGATTAGCTTTGGTGGAACGACATTTTCCATTTGTGGAGACAGACTATTTACCAAAACCTTTGAGGAATTGTTGTTAACTCCTATACATCCTTTAGCGTTACATATCGGAAAAATGTTGGCGGGAGTAGTACGAGGGTTGATGACATCGGCTTCGGTAATTTTGGTAGCGGTGCTGTTGACTGGAAACTGGAATTTTCTCAACCCACTATTTCTATTATTGGTAGTGCTGAATTGTTCGGTATTTGCTGGGTTAGGAGTGATTGTTGGTTTGAGTGTGCGATCGCTCGAATCAGTTGGACTCTACAACAACTTTATAATTATCCCCATGTCATTTTTAGGGGCAACCTTCTTTGACCCTGGTACATTACCAGCTGCCCTCAAAGTCGTAGTTTACCTGTTACCACTCACCTACGCCAGCATCGGACTGCGTGCGGCTGCCCATTTACCCTTGTCTCAGTTTCCTTGGTACAGCATACCGATTTTGCTAGTAATTGCGATCGCTCTTTCTCTCTGGGGTGCTTATAGATTCGCTCACCAACAGGATTAAAGTCTTGATTACAACCTGTGCTTTAACTGTTGAACGGTTTCATCAGATGAACGTTAAGCAAATTCCTCTAGATACAGCAATTACTAACAAGGCTTCACGGCGGTTATTTGCATCTTGTGGTTTGCGACCCAGCATTATTGAAATGCTGATTGAAGTTAGTCATTAGTCATGAGCAAATGACTAATGACTAATGACAAAGGACTAACTAGCTAAGAGAGTTTTTTCTAAAGAAGTCCAACGGAAGGCGCGATCGCCACCCCTCTCAATGACTACTCTTACTCGTGGTTCTAGTTGAGGCAAATTCGTTAAATACTCAAGTTCCTCATTGGAAAGAATATGCCCTTCAATAATCCATAAAACCAGCCCCTTTGACTTTGGTGGTAGCTGTTCTAGATGATAATTGATAATTGGGGGTAAGTAGTACACATGACCTACTGCCGCACCACTACCAGTGCTTTTTTTGCCAAGATGAGGAGGTCTGACTCCATGAATTCGTGTGAGATACGCAGCTATGTCGCCCAACCCCTTGGCGGTAATGTGGAGGGTAGTATAGCCAGCTGCGCGTAGTCGGCGCTGATATCGACCTTCATAACCCCCTTCCAGAGGTACATACACGCCAAGAGCGCCAAATTTTTCCAGATCGCGCATTAAACCGTTGCCAGTGGTAATTAGTGCCATAGATTTTCGTATTATCCCACTTAGATATCTCTATTATTTACCCTGAACCGATAGATTAAAAGCATTTTTTTGGGCATACAGCATTGTGCATTGGGCAATAATCAATAGTTCTTCTTCCCCTGCTTTCCCCGCTCCCTACTCCCCACTTCCCAAAAATAACTCTATAAATTACTAGACAAACATAAATAAATAATTTATATTATTAGATTGTGACCAAAGACGCAAATTAGACTCCCTTCTTACTGTCATTTTGAGATAGTGTTAGCATCAAAAGCTGATGACTCAATCCAATTTGGATAATCTAACTCAGATTGATCATAGACTGGTAAACTAAGAAAGCTTTCAGGTCAACATTGGAGCTTATGAACGAAGAATCAAAGCCAATCCTAAGCTCCAGAGTACATTTACTCCTGTGCCTCTGAAAAAGCAGGCGAAATCTTAAACAATAGTTTAAGGTGTTTAAGGAAGTGAAACTGAGCAGCAATGTTGGTTTCATGGCATTACGTCAGTCTCAGTTAACGGATACTGGGTGGTAAAAACCGCTTAAGTCCAACTGCAACACGGCAGTAGCCAATCTCCGGGAAGCCGTCTTATGGGCGTCTAAAAATCGGAAAACCCGCCGACAGCGCTGCCTCCAGAAAGTGCCAGAGCAATTGCTTGGACGAAAGCATTGCTGCACACAGCTTAAAGCTGTAGCGCCTTGCATTGATTCCAGAAGTTACTTCTTCCCAATAGGAAGAGACTTGTGGCTGTTCTGGTGATCTAGTGAGTGAAGCTAAACAGATTCACCAAGCAGTACGGACACGGTTTGTTGTGTCCGAAAGCATTTGGAGCGGTTTATTTAAACCATTCCAAATTTCGCAGGCTAACCCAACCCAGCCTAAACTGATGCGTACAAAGCGTGTCCTCTAGAGTCCAATTCCAAGGTCAGCAAGTAGAAAGGAGAACCAGTTACTGTGTCTGTAGGTATTCTCGGCACCAAGCTGGGCATGACCCAAATATTTGACGAAGCAGGAGTAGCTATTCCTGTAACTGTCATTCAAGCAGGGCCATGCACCGTTACACAAGTTAAAACTAAACAAACCGACGGTTACTTTGCCATTCAAGTTGGTTATGGCGAAGTTAAACCAAAGGCACTGAACAGACCACTACTGGGTCATTTGGCTAAATCATCTGCCCCAGCATTGCGTCACCTAAATGAATATCACACCGAAAGTTCTAGTGATTATGCTTTAGGTCAACAGATTAAAGCAGATATTTTTAGTGCAGGTCAAATTGTCGATGTAGTCGGCACAAGCATCGGTCGTGGTTTTGCAGGAAACCAGAAGCGCAACAACTTTGGTCGTGGACCTATGTCCCACGGTTCTAAAAACCACAGAGCGCCGGGTTCTATTGGTGCTGGTACAACACCAGGTCGTGTCTATCCAGGTAAGCGGATGGCAGGGCGTTTAGGTGGGAAACGCATCACAATCCGCAAACTGACCATAGTGCGAGTTGATGCAGAACGCAACTTATTGCTAATTAAGGGAGCCATTCCTGGGAAACCGGGCGCTCTAGTAAGTGTTGTGCCTGCAAAAATAGTGGGATAGTCAAAAGTCATTAGTCAAGAGTCATTAGTCATTGGCTAAGGACAAATGGCAAAAGACAAATAGACGCCACGTGCTTCACTTGGGGAGACCTCAAGACCGCAGTGGCTCACAAATGACAAAGGACAAATAATAAAGATGGTTGAAAGCGTAGTTAAAAATTGGCAAGGAGAACAGGTCGGCGAGACGACCTTCGAGTTGCGCGTTGCCAAGGAAGAAACAGCGTCTCATATTGTTCACCGCGCCTTAGTACGGCAATTGACTAATGCTCGTCAAGGAAATGCCAGTACAAAAACTCGTTCAGAAGTCAGAGGCGGTGGCCGTAAACCTTGGCGACAAAAAGGTACTGGTCGCGCTCGTGCAGGGTCTATTCGTTCGCCATTGTGGCGTGGTGGTGGTGTAATCTTTGGGCCAAAGCCTAGAGACTTTAACCTGAAGTTGAACCGCAAAGAGCGACGTTTAGCACTGCGGACAGCATTTGTCAGCCGCATTGACGACTTGATCGTAGTAGAAGAATTTAGCACTGAGCTATCTCGCCCGAAAACTAAAGAATTAGTGGCAGCCCTTACCCGTTGGGGAGTAGCACCAGAAAGTAAGTCACTGTTAATTTTGTCTGAAATTGCGGATACAGATAATGTTTATTTGTCAGCCCGCAACATTGAAAATTTAAAACTAATTGCAGCCGACCAGCTAAATGTTTTTGATTTACTGCACGCTGACAAAATTGTAGTTACGGCATCAGCCCTAGAAAAAATTCAGGAGGTCTACAGTGCCTAGCTTTGACCCCCGCGACCTTGCCGACTTAGTGCGTCGCCCAATCGTCACCGAAAAAGCGACTATCTTGATGGAGCAGAATAAGTACACCTTTGAAGTAATTCCAAAGGCATCTAAGCCAGAAATCAAGGCTGCGATCGAAGACTTGTTTCAGGTCAAGGTTGTAAAAGTCAACACCATCCTACCAGCGCGTAAAAAGCGGCGCGTTGGTAAATTTATTGGTTATAAGCCCCAATATAAGCGAGCCATTATTACCGTCGCACCTGGGGATGAAGACAAGATTAGACAAGTTCTATTCCCAGAAGTCTAAAAAAGTTGTGAGTTAAAAGCTAAGAGTTACTGAACTCAAAACTCAAAACTCAGCAACGCCACTTGCTTCAAGTCGGAGAACCCGCCCAACGCAGTGGCTCCTCAGCACGGGCTAAACGCCCCGCTATCGCTAACAGCACTCAGCACTTAAAAATATGGGTACTCGTTCTTATCGCCCTTATACCCCCAGCACTCGCCAAGTTACAGTTTCTGACTTTGCGGAGATCACAAAAACCGAGCCAGAAAAATCCCTAACTACCTCGAAGCATCGCGCCAAAGGTCGGAATAATACTGGGCGGATTACTAGTCGTCGCCGGGGTGGCGGACACAAACAACTTTACCGAATCATCGATTTTAAAAGGGATAAACATAATATTCCTGCCAAAGTCGCAGCAGTTGAATACGATCCTAACCGCAATGCCCGAATTGCCCTTTTGTATTACCAAGATGGCGAAAAACGGTATATCCTCCATCCCAACGGGTTGAAAGTTGGAACAATAATTATTTCTGGGCCTGAAGCTCCTTTTGAAGATGGTAATGCTTTACCTCTTTCAAAGATTCCCTTGGGTACTGGTGTTCACAACGTAGAACTGACTCCTGGCAAAGGTGGTCAAATCGTGCGTGCTGCTGGTGCTAGCGCTCAAGTTGTGGCAAAAGAAGGTAATTATGTAACTCTCAAGTTGCCTTCAGGAGAAGTCCGCTTGATTCGGCGCGAGTGCTACGCCACCATTGGGCAAGTAGGCAACACCGATGCGAGAAACCTGAGTGCAGGTAAAGCAGGGCGAAATCGCTGGAAAGGTCGCCGTCCTAAGGTTAGAGGTAGCGTCATGAACCCAGTGGATCACCCACATGGTGGTGGTGAGGGTAGGGCACCTATCGGTAGATCAGGACCTGTTACACCTTGGGGTAAACCTACATTGGGCGCGAAGACACGCAATCGCAAGAAACTTAGCAGCAAATTGATTGTGCGTCGTCGTCGTAAGTCTTCCAAACGCGGTCGCGGTGGTCGTGAATCATAGAATTTTAGATTTTAGATTTTGGATTTTAGATTGGGGTCTACTTGTGAAAATTGAAAATTTGTGAAGCTTGTTAAGACACCTAATTATCCAAAATCCGAAATTCTAAATCCTAAATCCTAAATCCTAAATCCTAAATTGAACTATGGGTCGTTCTCTAAAAAAAGGTCCTTTCGTTGCGGATCATCTCCTAAAGAAAATTGAAAAGCTCAACGACAACAACAGAAAAGAAGTTATTAAAACTTGGTCGAGAGCTTCGACAATTTTGCCTCTAATGGTAGGTCATACCATAGCTGTTCACAACGGACGCCAACACGTTCCAGTTTTTGTAAATGAACAGATGGTAGGACACAAGTTGGGTGAATTTGCCCCGACACGCACCTACAGAGGTCATGGAAAAAGCGACAAAAAAGCAGGTAGATAGTCATTAGTCATGAGTCATTAGTCATGAGCTGAAAGACCAATGACAAATAACCCTTTGGGTGACGCTCGTGCCTCGCTAACGTTGCGCTAACGCCAGTTACTCATGGGGGAAACCCCCGTGGCGCTAGCCTCTTCCTTTGGGAGAAGATCGCACTGGCTCACAAACGACAAATGACAAAATTGGAGAAAATTATGGCTACTAATACTACTGAAGTAAAAGCGATCGCTCGTTTTATCCGCATCTCGGCCTACAAAGTGCGTCGGGTACTCGATCAAATTCGTGGGCGATCATACCGTGAAGCATTAATCATCCTAGAATTCATGCCCTATCGCGCCACTGAACCCATATTGAAGGCTCTCAGAAGCGCTGCTGCTAATGCCGAACACAACGCTGGGTTAGATCGGACTCAACTAGTGATTACTCAGGCTTATGCCGATCAAGGACCATCGCTGAAGCGGTTCCAACCAAGAGCGCAAGGTCGAGCTTACCAAATTCGCAAGCCGACGTGTCATATTACTGTGGCGGTTGGAGCCGCCCCAGAAAAATAAGCTTTTTTTACACGAATAAATTGCGTAAAGTAAGAAATTTTAGAGGAAGCATTCGTGGGACAGAAGATTCATCCAGTTGGTTTTCGCCTGGGTATTACACATGAACATCAATCCCGTTGGTTTGCTGTTCCTGATCGCTATCCAGAACTTCTACAAGAAGATCACAAACTCCGTCAATACATAGACCAAAAGCTCGGTAGGCAGGCTCAAAACAACGCCGGAATTTCTGAGGTGCGGATTGAGCGCAAAGCCGACCAAATCGACTTAGAAGTACGTACAGCTAGACCAGGTGTAGTAGTGGGCCGTGGTGGGCAAGGCATTGAATCCTTGCGTACCGGACTCCAAGGACTGTTGGGTAGCAATCGCCAAATTCGCATTAACGTAGTTGAAGTGCAACGAGTTGATGCTGATGCCTACCTAATTGCCGAATATATTGCTCAACAATTAGAACGCCGGGTTTCCTTTCGGCGCGTAGTGCGGCAATCGATTCAGCGGGCCCAACGCGCTGGTGTTCAAGGTATTAAAATCCAAGTTAGCGGTCGGCTCAACGGTGCAGAAATTGCCCGGACAGAGTGGACTCGTGAAGGTAGAGTACCTTTGCATACCTTACGGGCTGACATTGACTACTCTTATTGCACGGCAAAGACTGTTTACGGCATTCTGGGCATCAAAGTATGGGTGTTTAAAGGAGAAATTATTCCTGGACAGGAAGAAACCCCCCTACCACCTGCAAGCCGCGAACGTGAACGCGATCCCCGCGATCGCGATCGTGAACCCCGTCGCCGTCAACAACAACGTCGTCGCCAGCAATTTGAAGACCGCTCAAATGAAGGATAAATCGTCATTAGTCATTAGTCATTAGTAAATGGCAGATGACAAATGACATAGACGCCCTTTGGCGGCTTCCTGTAGGGTAGGACAAATGACAAATGACAAGTAACAAACCATGTTAAGCCCTAGAAGAACTAAATTCCGCAAACAACAGCGCGGACGGATGGAGGGACTAGCCACCCGTGGTAGCACCCTCAACTTCGGTGATTTTGCACTCCAAGCGCAAGAACCTGCTTGGATTACCTCCCGGCAAATCGAGGCTTCTCGTCGGGCAATGACCCGTTATATTCGTCGGGGTGGACAAATCTGGATTCGGATTTTCCCTGATAAACCTGTAACCATGCGTCCTGCTGAAACCCGGATGGGTTCCGGTAAAGGTAATCCAGAGTTTTGGGTAGCTGTAGTCAAGCCAGGACGAATTTTGTTTGAAATCGGTGGGGTTTCTGAAGAAATCGCCCGTGAAGCTATGCGTTTGGCTTCATTTAAACTGCCTATAAAAACTAAGTTTATTGTGCGCTCTCAACCACAGGAGCAGGAGTAGCTTATGCCTCTTCCCAAGATTTCAGAAGCAAGAGAATTAAGTGACGAAAAACTTTCTGAAGAAATTGTCGCGATCAAAAGACAACTATTTCAGTTGCGCTTGCAAAAAGCTACAAGGCAATTAGAAAAGCCTCACCAGTTCCGGCAAATGCGACACCGCCTAGCCCAGTTGCTAACGCTAGAAACAGAACGCAAACGGGCAGCAAGTCAATTGGCTAAAGAAGAAAAGTAGGAGATTATGGCAGTTAAAGAACGAGTTGGCTTGGTAGTGAGCGATAAAATGCAAAAAACTGTGGTAGTAGCCATAGAAAACCGCGCTCCTCACCCCAAGTACGGGAAAATTGTGGTTAACACCCAACGATATAAAGTTCACGACGAAGAAAATAAGTGTAAAGTAGGCGATCGCGTTCGCATTCAGGAAACAAGACCCCTGAGCAAAACCAAGCGCTGGAAAATCACAGAAGTCCTGAACGTCAAACCTACTTAAACCTCATCGTTGTTAGAAACTAACAACATCACAAGGGAGAATAATCGTGATTCAACCCCAGACTTACCTGAATGTCGCAGATAATAGCGGTGCCCGTAAACTAATGTGCATCCGCATTTTAGGCGGAGGCAACCGTCGTTATGGTTTTATCGGCGATAAGATTATTGCCGTTGTCAAAGATGCTACACCTAACATGGCTGTCAAAAAGTCTGATGTTGTGGAAGCAGTAATTGTTCGCACTCGTAAAGCTGTATCTCGTGACAGCGGCATGAGCATTCGCTTTGATGATAACGCTGCTGTGATCATCAACAAAGACGGTAATCCTAGAGGCACACGGGTTTTTGGCCCAGTTGCACGGGAACTGCGCGATAAAAACTTTACCAAAATCGTTTCTCTGGCTCCGGAGGTGCTTTAATGGCAACCAAACAGGGTACACCCAAAGTATTCCACAAAATGCATGTCAAAACTGGTGACACTGTCCAAGTGATTGCTGGCAAAGACAAAGGAAAAGTTGGTGAAATTATCCAGGCACTTCCCCAACTGAGTAAAGTCATCGTCAAAGGTGTCAACATAAAAACCAAGCACGTCAAACCCCAGCAAGAAGGGGAATCAGGGCGGATTCTCACCCAAGAATTCCCGATTCATAGCTCCAACGTGATGCTTTATTCCACTAAGCAAAACGTTGCCAGTCGTGTTTGTTATACCTTTACATCAGAAGGGAAAAAAGTCAGAAAACTCAAGAAAACTGGCGAAATTCTGGATAAATAGTCATTGGTCATTAGTCATTAGTCATTAGTAAAAAGACAAAGGACAAAGGACAATAAAAGTTCCCTGACCAAGCCCAGGGATATCAGGACAAAAAACTATGGCGACAACAAGACTCAAAAGTTTATATCAAGAGACAATCGTCCCCAAACTGATCAATCAGTTTCAATATACCAACGTTCATCAAGTACCGAAGTTGGTAAAGGTTACTATTAACCGGGGTTTGGGTGAAGCAGCTCAAAATGCGAAGTCCTTAGAGGCATCCATCAACGAAATTGCTGTGGTAACAGGTCAAAAACCAGTAGTGACACGGGCGAAAAAGGCGATCGCTGGCTTTAAGATTCGTCAAGGGATGCCTGTGGGGATCATGGTTACTCTCAGAGCGGAACGGATGTATGCCTTTTTCGACAGATTAGTTAGTTTGTCATTACCCAGAATTCGAGATTTTCGTGGCGTTAGCCCTAAAAGCTTTGACGGACGCGGTAACTACACTCTGGGTGTGAGAGAACAGCTAATTTTTCCAGAAGTCGAATACGACAGCATCGATCAAGTACGTGGGATGGATATTTCCATCATCACCACAGCAAAAAACGACGAAGAGGGACGCGCCTTACTTAAAGAATTAGGAATGCCCTTTCGCGATCAATAAGTTCATCTATAGAGGGAACGATGGCGGCTAACGACACAATTGCAGATATGCTGACGCGCATCCGCAATGCCAACCTGGCGCGGCATCAAACTACACAAGTGCCAGCTACAAAAATGACCCGGAGCATTGCCAAAGTGCTACGGGAGGAAGGCTTTATTGCTGAAATCGAAGAAGCAGAAGAAGGGGTAAAACGCAATCTAGTGATTTCCCTGAAATACAAAGGTAAAAACCGTCAGCCTCTGATCACCGCCTTAAAGCGAGTGAGTAAGCCTGGCTTGCGTGTTTATTCCAACAGAAAAGAATTACCAAGGGTACTAGGCGGCATTGGCATTGCCATTATTTCTACATCCAGTGGTATTATGACTGACCGCGAAGCGCGGCGTCAGAACTTGGGTGGCGAAGTGCTTTGTTACGTTTGGTAGTCATTGGTCATTAGTCATTTGTCATTAGTCATTAGTAAAAGACAAAGGACAAAAGGCAAAGGACAAATAACAAAGGACAAAAAGTCATGTCTCGTATCGGTAAACGTCCAATTACTATTCCCGCCAAAGTTCAAGTGGCAATCGATGGTACGAATATTGTGGTGAAAGGCCCGAAAGGAGAACTTTCTCGCACTCTCACACCTAATGTCTCACTCTCTCAAGAGGGAGACATATTACAGGTAAATCGTCGGGATGAAACTCGTACCTCAAAGCAACTGCATGGCTTGAGCCGCACTTTAGTTGCCAACATGGTCGAGGGAGTTTCCCAAGGTTTTCAGCGCCGTTTGGAAATTCAAGGTGTTGGTTATCGGGCACAAGTTCAAGGGCGTAACCTAGTTTTGAATATGGGTTATAGCCATCAAGTGCAAATTGAACCACCAGAAGGAATTCAATTTGCTGTAGAAGGTACCACTAACGTCATTGTCAGCGGCTATGACAAAGAAATTGTAGGCAACACAGCCGCCAAAATTCGTGCCGTTCGTCCACCAGAACCTTATAAAGGTAAAGGCATTCGCTATGCCGGTGAAGTGGTCAGACGGAAAGCTGGTAAGACTGGTAAGGGTGGTAAGAAGTAGAAATGAAACTTACTCGTAGAGAATCAAAAAACCGTCGTCATCGACGCGTTCGTGGCAAAGTTATTGGCTCACCAGAACGTCCGCGTTTAGCGGTATTTCGTTCTAATGAGCATATTTACGCCCAAATAATTGATGATACTCAGCATCAAACCATCGTGGCAGCATCGACTGTAGAACCAGAACTGAAATCTAGTTTAGCGTCATGTGCAAACCGCGATGCATCGGTGCAAGTTGGCAAGTTGATCGCAGTGCGATCGTTAGAAAAAGGCATCACCAAAGTAGTATTTGATCGCGGTGGAAACTTATATCATGGTCGTGTCAAAGCATTAGCTGATGCAGCACGCGAAGCTGGTTTAGATTTCTAAAGTCATTGGTCATTAGTCATTGGTCATTAGTCATTGGACAAATGACAAAGGACAAATGACAAAAGACAAATGACATAAAGACAAATGACGTTCACCAGAGCACCAAATTATGGCAACAGAGCGTAAAAGTAGAACAAAGCGTGCCAAAAAAGAAGAAACCACTTGGCAAGAACGGGTTATCCAAATCCGACGCGTAAGTAAAGTGGTCAAAGGTGGTAAAAAACTTAGCTTCCGAGCCATCGTTGTTGTCGGTAACGAACGGGGTCAAGTTGGTGTCGGAGTAGGCAAAGCCTCAGATGTAATTGGCGCGGTCAAAAAAGGCGTAGCCGACGGCAAAAAACACCTCATTGATATCCCCATCACCAAATCTAACTCTATCCCCCATCCCATTAATGGTGTCGGTGGCGGTGCGAAAGTGATGATGCGCCCAGCCTCACCTGGTACTGGGGTAATTGCTGGTGGTGCTGTGCGGACTGTGCTGGAATTGGCAGGAGTTCGTAACGTCTTAGCCAAGCAACTTGGCTCTAACAATCCGCTCAATAATGCTAGAGCCGCAGTCAATGCCTTATCTACACTGCGGACTCTTTCTGAAGTCGCTGAAGATCGGGGTATTCCTATTGAAAGTCTCTACATCTAATTTAGTCATTAGTCATTGATCATTAGTCATTAGTAAATAACAAAAGACAAATGACAAATGACAAACGCCCCTGCGGGTGACGCTCCTACGTCGCTACCGCTTCGCTAACGCCAGTTACTCATGGGGGAGACCCCCAAGACTGTACTGGCTCACAAATGACAAACGATAAATGAGAACTTGATAATTTATGAGAATCAATGATGTTAAGCCGCAAAAAGGCTCAAAGAAACGCAAGCGCCGTGTAGCTAGAGGTATTTCTGCGGGTCAAGGTGCCAGTGCTGGTTTAGGTATGCGAGGTCAAAAATCTCGTTCTGGTAGTGGCACTCGTCCAGGTTTTGAAGGTGGTCAACAGCCATTGTACCGCCGCTTACCTAAGCTGAAGGGCTTTCCGATTGTTAATCAGAAGATTTACACTACGATTAATGTAGAGAAGCTAGCCTCCCTTCCTGCTAATACGGAAGTAACTTTGACCTCCTTGAAAGCCGCAGGTATCCTGACTGCTGTCAAAGGGCCATTGAAAATTTTAGGTAACGGAGAATTGAGCATTCCGCTCAAGGTACAAGCGGCAGCTTTCACAGGTTCAGCTCGTAGCAAAATTGAGGCAGCTGGTGGTAGTTGTGAAGTCTTATGAGTGAGCCGGAACAGCGCACTTAAATGGAAGCCAACTCGCTGTCAGCGCCTGGTTCACTATAAAGGTAGCACTCTATGATCAGTCGAGATAAAGCCCCAACGGCTCAAGAAACTTTTATGCAGATGGCGCAAGCAGCTGGCCTCAGAGGTAGGCTGCTTGTCACTGTCGGTATTTTAATTTTGGTTCGCCTGGGTATCTTCTTACCCGTACCAGGGATTGATAGACCTAGATTTGCCGAAGCCATATCGGGCAATAATTCCATATTCGGCTTATTGGATATATTTTCCGGGCGAGGACTTTCGACTTTGGGAGTATTTGCTTTAGGGATTTTGCCCTTCATTAATGCGTCTATTATCATCCAATTGCTCACCGCAGCGATTCCATCTTTAGAAAATTTACAGAAAAATGAAGGCGAAGCAGGTCGGCGAAAAATATCGCAAATTACCCGCTATGTCACTGTAGTTTGGGCAATTCTACAAAGTACAGCTTTTTCGGCATTATTCCTCCAGCAATTCGCCTTAAAGCCAGGGCCAATCTTCGTAGCTGAAACTGCGATCGCTCTGACTGCTGGTTCCATGTTCGTAATGTGGGCATCAGAACTGATTACAGAACGTGGCATCGGTAATGGTGCATCCTTGTTGATTTTTGTCAACATTGTCGCGTCATTACCAAAAGCTTTAGGCGATACCATCGACTTGGTACAAGTAGGTGGTAGAGAAACAGTGGGCCGTGTAATAGTGCTGGTCTTAGTTTTCCTAGCAACAATTGTTGGTATTGTGATTGTACAAGAAGGAATGCGCCGCATCCCAATTATTTCGGCTCGTCGCCAAGTAGGTCGGCGAGTATTGGCAGAACAGCGTAGCTATCTGCCTCTGCGGTTAAATCAAGGCGGCGTGATGCCAATTATTTTTGCTGCTGCCATCCTCAGTTTGCCACTGCTGATCGCCAATTTTACTAAAAATGCCGATTTGGCAAATATAGTTAACACTTATTTGAGTCCAAGCGGTTCTAGCTCCTGGGTCTATGCCCTAGTCTACATGATTTCCATAGTTTTCTTCAGCTACTTCTATTCTTCGTTGATTCTCAACCCAGTAGATGTGGCGCAAAACTTGAAGAAAATGGGTTCTAGTATTCCTGGAATTCGTCCCGGCAAGGCAACTAGCGAGTATATAGAACGCGTGTCCAATCGACTAACTTTTTTGGGTGCAATCTTTTTGGGCTTGGTTGCTATTATCCCCACCGCCGTGGAAAGCGCTTTGAATGTGAAAACTTTTCGGGGAATAGGTGCTACCTCTTTGTTAATTTTAGTTGGTGTGGCAATTGAGACAGCTAAACAAGTCCAAACTTATGTCATCTCTCAGCGCTATGAAGGAATGGTGAAATAATAGTGACGCGATTAATCTTCTTGGGGCCACCTGGAGCGGGTAAAGGAACACAAGCTCAAACTTTGGCTGAACACTTGAGTATTCCCCATATTTCTACTGGTGAAATCTTAAGACAAGCCATGAAAGAGCAAACTAATTTGGGAATCAAGGCTCAAGCTTATGTTGATAGCGGCGAGTTAGTACCCGATCAGCTAGTGCAGGACTTGGTACAAGAGCGCCTCAGTCAACCAGATGCCAAAAATGGTTGGATTCTTGATGGTTTTCCCCGCAAAGTGACCCAAGCAGGTTTTCTAGAGAAGTTACTCCAAGAAATACATCAGAGTGGTGAAAGGGTAGTCAATCTAGATGCACCAGATGAAGTTGTGATCGCACGTTTGCTAGCTAGAGGACGAAAAGATGATACCGAAGAGGTGATTCGTCGTCGTTTAGAAGTGTACCGCGCTGAAACTGCACCTTTAATTGATTATTACGGCGATCGCAAAAAACTTTTAACAGTCAATGGTAATCAGTCCCAAGAAGATGTCACTGGTGAACTGCAAAAGGTAATTGCTTCCTGAAAGGGGAGTAGGGAATAGGAAATTCACTAGTACAGACGCGATTAATTGCGTCTCTCCCCACTCCCCATGCCAAGAAAAAGATCAATTTTAGCTAAGATATATTAATAAACTGTTGATATATTTCTTAAAGTGTGTTCTTTTGCAGATAAAGTGCTGCAACTGAACACGAAATTGTTGAGTTGAGGAAAAAACAAATTGTCTAAGCAAGATTTGATTGAAATGGAAGGCACGGTTACAGAGTCCCTGCCCAATGCGATGTTTCGCGTTGACTTGGACAATGGCTTTAACGTGCTAGCTCACATTTCCGGCAAGATTCGCCGAAATTATATCAAGATTTTGCCCGGCGATCGCGTCAAGGTAGAGTTAACTCCTTACGACTTGACCAAAGGCAGAATTACCTATCGACTACGAAAGAAGTAAGTATATGTAGAGAATTTTACCATAAAACCATTTTTTGGCTGTTTGCTAGTCATCGAACTGGATTAATTTCCCTAAAAATGCTATAATTTTATATTTGGAGTCAAAAAATAAAAGGCATGAAAGTTAGAGCCTCAGTCAAGAAAATTTGTGAAAAGTGTAACGTGATCAAACGTCGTGGTCGCGTCATGGTGATCTGCGTGAACCCCAAGCACAAGCAACGTCAAGGATAACACTCTACCAACAGAGTGAGTTGTAACACGCATATGATCATTAAAACGAAAAGACGCGACTAATCACGTTTTTTCAACCAACAGTAATTGCGAGAACAATAGGGAGAGTTCATTGTGGCACGTATTGCCGGAGTAGACCTTCCACGCGATAAGCGCGTCGAGATCGGTCTAACTTACATCTATGGAATTGGTTTATCACGTTCTCAAGAAATTATAGCGGCTACTGGTGTAAACCCAGACACCCGCGTTAAGGATTTAAGTGATGCCGATGTGACAGCCCTACGAGGGGAAATAGAAACCAACTATCAAGTTGAAGGCGACTTGCGGCGCTTGGAGTCTTTGAACATCAAGCGCTTAGTTGACATTGGTACCTACAGAGGTCGTCGTCATCGCATGGGCTTACCAGTTAGAGGACAAAGAACTCGCACCAATGCCAGAACCCGTCGAGGCAGAAGGCAGACAGTGGCTGGGAAGAAGAAGGCTCCAGGGAAATAATTTTGCAACGCTTGCTAATCCGAGCAAGTTTTACCTTAAATCAACTAAACAAGTATGGCGAGACAACCAACTAAAAAAACCGGGAGCAAGAAGCAGAAACGGAATGTACCCAGTGGGATGGCCTACATCCAGTCTACTTTCAACAATAGCATTGTCACCATTACCGATCAAAATGGAGATGTCATCTCCTGGGCTAGTGCTGGTTCTAGCGGTTTTAAGGGAGCAAAAAAGGGAACTCCCTTTGCAGCGCAAACTGCTGCTGAAAGTGCAGCCCGTAGAGCCATTGATCAAGGAATGCGCCAAATTGAGGTAATGGTCAGTGGGCCAGGAGCAGGTAGAGAAACCGCTATCCGGGCACTTCAAGGAGCAGGGCTGGAAATTACACTCATTCGGGATATTACCCCCATTCCTCACAATGGTTGCCGTCCACCCAAGCGCCGTCGAGTTTAAACACCAACACTTGGGCATTTAGGACGAGAAGCTACAATAAAAGTAAGTAAAATTACTTATAATGAGCAGTTGAGCGTCTAACGTGGAAATTGTCATTGTGTGAAAGCTTGGGTGACCAAAAGTTCGTCAGATTTCACAGAGGGAAAGCTGTTAAACTTCGGTAACCCAAAATATTACTAGCGCCTGCAAGCTGAATGGGTGTGTCAAACTATATCGTAGTTTTATACTAATAGTTTGATATACCTATATATCTACAGGGCATAAATTCAATTCGGGAGGCAATTGATTTGTCTGCTAGCAGCACCTTAGAAAAAGGGAGGCTCATCCGTGGCGCAGTTTCAGATTGAATGTGTAGAGTCTAATACTGAAGAAAGTCGGAACCATTACAGTAAATTTGTTCTGGAACCTCTAGATCGTGGTCAAGGAACAACGGTTGGCAACGCACTGCGGCGAGTTTTACTCTCCAACCTAGAAGGTACAGCAGTTACAGCAGTGCGGATTGCAGGCGTTTCACACGAGTTTGCTACAGTTCCGGGCGTGCGGGAAGATGTACTGGAAATCCTCATGAGAATGAAGGAAGTTATCCTAAAAAACTATTCCTCGCAGCCCCAAATTGGTAGGTTACTCGTTAGCGGGCCAGCAACAATCACTGCGGCGCATTTTGATTTGCCTAGTGAAGTAGAAGTCATCGATCCGACCCAGTATGTAGCCACCATCGCTGAGGGTGGAAAGCTGGAAATGGAATTTCGGATTGAGAAAGGTAAAGGCTATCGCACTGTAGAGCGAGGACGTGAGGAAGCCACATCGTTGGATTTTCTGCAAATCGACTCAATATTTATGCCGGTGCGAAAAGTCAACTATAGTGTTGAAGAATCTCGTGGGGAAGGCTTGATTCCAAAAGACCGACTGCTGTTGGAAGTTTGGACAAATGGCAGTATTTCCCCCCAAGAAGCACTATCTTCGGCCGCTGGTATCTTGGTAGATTTATTCAACCCGTTGAAAGACATCTCCCTAGAACCAACAGACACAGGTTCAGAGATTCCAGACGACCCAACTGCCCAGATACCCATTGAAGAGTTGCAACTTTCTGTGCGGGCATATAACTGTCTGAAACGGGCACAAGTTAACTCTGTGGCAGATTTGTTGGATTATACCCAAGAAGACCTCTTAGAAATTAAGAACTTTGGGCAGAAATCAGCAGAAGAAGTCGTGGAAGCTTTGCAGCGACGCTTGGGCATCACCCTGCCAATGGAAAGAGGCTCTAAACACCCTTAAGAAAAACCGTTCATAATTCATAGTGCATAATTATGCGTCACCGTTGTCGCGTCAAAAAACTCAGTAAACCAGCCGATCAACGCCGTGCTTTATTGCGATCGCTCGCCACCGAGCTGATCCGTCATGGTAAGATCACCACCACTTTAATTAGAGCGAAAGTTCTCCGAAGTGAAGTGGAAAAAATGATTACCCTAGCTAAAAATGGCTCCTTGGCAGCACGCCGGGAAGCTCTTGGCTATATCTTCGACAAACAACTGGTTCACGCTCTATTTGAGCAAGCTCCTACTCGATACGGCGATCGCCAGGGCGGTTATACCCGCATCCTGCATACTGTACCGCGTCGGGGCGATAATGCAAAAATGGCAATAATTGAATTGGTTTAAGTCATTGGTCATTGGTCATTAGTCATTGGTCATTAGTGAATAACAAA
>NZ_CAXTNE010000042.1:0-6736 GCF_964245445.1 uncultured Nostoc sp. | reverse complement strand
TTAGTCATTGGTCATTAGTGAATAACAAAAGACAAAGGACAAAAGACAAAAGACAATTGACTAATGACAAATTAAAAATGACAAAGGACAAATAACAAATGACAACAGTTAAAACATACCTTCCTTCTCAAGCATCCCTTGAGCGTGAGTGGTACATAGTAGATGCCACCGATAAACGCCTCGGTCGTCTCGCCAGCGAAATTGCCCAGGTTTTAAGAGGCAAAAAGAAACCCGAATACACACCCCACCTAGATACAGGTGACTTCGTAATCGTTATTAATGCCGAAAAAATCGCAGTTACAGGCAAAAAGCGCACTCAAAAGCTTTACCGTCGCCATTCTGGTCGTCCTGGTGGCATGAAAACGGAAACTTTCGCTAAATTGCAACAGCGTATACCTGAGCGAATTTTAGAACAGGCTGTTAAAGGTATGCTACCTAAAAATAGCCTGGGTAAGCAGTTGTTCACCAAGCTGAAAGTCTACGCTGGGCCTACACATCCCCACGATGCTCAAAAACCTAAAGAACTAAAAGTTAGTACAATTCCTGGAGAAGAAAATTAATGGTAGTAGCAGATGCCAATAGCGGTCGCGCCGTATACTGGGGCACTGGCCGTCGTAAGAACGCAGTAGCACGGGTGCGCTTGGTTCCAGGCACTGGTCAACTGACTGTGAACGGTAAAGATGGAAACTTGTATTTCCAATTTAACCCCAACTACCTGGGAGTCATCAAAGCACCCCTGGAAACTCTGGGACTAGAAAATGAATATGACATTTTGGTGAAAGCAGAAGGCGGCGGCTTGACTGGACAGGCTGATTCTGTTCGTTTGGGAGTTGCTCGTGCTTTGTGCCAACTAGACCCAGACAACCGCCCACCTTTGAAAACCGAAGGTTACTTGACTCGCGATCCGAGAGCAAAAGAGCGGAAAAAATATGGTTTACATAAAGCCCGGAAAGCGCCTCAGTACTCTAAGCGATAAGCGATTGGGGACTGGGTACTGGAGATTAGGTATTAAGAATTGAGTCTTAGGAAAAGTCCGTTGTTTACATCTTTCCTAGTGCCCAATCCCTAGTCCCTAGTCCCTAATCCCTAGCTCCAATTGAAACCTGAAAGTTATAATTGATATAGATTCATCACAAAAAGAACAATGGCTAAAGCTGATATTCACCCCAAGTGGTATCCAGAAGCTAAAGTTTACTGCAACGGTCAAGTTGTTATGACCATTGGCTCTACCAAGCCAGAATTGCATGTAGATGTTTGGTCTGGAAATCACCCATTTTACACCGGCACTCAGAAGATTATTGACACTGAAGGTCGAGTAGAGCGCTTCCTCCGCAAGTACGGCATGAGCAGCACTCAAACATCTGGCGACGATCAAAACAAGAAGTAGCGGGTTGGCTCTGCTGTTAACGACGGCCCTGCATCAGCTGGGTCGATTTTCATTTATATGCTCGAGCCAATTTGTTATTTTTTAAGGAGCGATCGCACTCGTCATGGCTGAATCATACTTACTGGACAAACTAAAATCCGTTGAACAAACTTTTAATGAATTAACACGTCGTCTTGGCGACCCCGATACCGCTAGCAATCCTGATGAGTATCAAGAAATTGCTAAGTCTCGTTCTTCTTTGGAAGAGGTAGTTAATACTTATGAAATTTGGAAAACAGCCCAAGAAGACTTGATCGGAGCGCGTCAGGTTTACAAAGAATCTGCAAGTGACCCAGAGTTGCAAGAAATGGCATCACTGGAAGTAAAAGAACTTGAAGAAAAAATAGAACATTTAGAGTCTCGGTTGAAAGTCTTGCTGCTACCACGCGACCCCAATGATGAAAAGAATATCATGTTGGAAATTCGCGCTGGTACTGGTGGCGATGAAGCAAGCATTTGGGCTGGCGATTTGATGCAGATGTACACCCGCTATGCCCAGACTCAAGGTTGGAAAGTTTCTCTAGTTAGCGAATCTCGAGGAGAAATGGGTGGCTGGAAAGAGGTCATTCTAGAAATTAAAGGTAATGACGTTTACAGCCAGCTAAAGTTTGAAGCTGGAGTGCATCGTGTGCAGCGTGTGCCGGCAACTGAATCTGGGGGACGGGTTCATACTTCCACAGCTACCGTGGCGATTATGCCAGAGGTTGATGATGTGGAAATTCACATTGACCCGAAAGATATTGAAATGACTACAGCCCGTTCTGGTGGTGCTGGTGGACAAAACGTCAACAAGGTAGAAACAGCCGTTGACTTGATGCACAAACCAACGGGAATACGCATTTTCTGTACAGAAGAACGCAGCCAGTTGCAAAACAAAGAACGGGCGATGCAAATTCTGCGGGCGAAGTTGTATGAAATCAAGTTAAGCGAACAACAAGAAGCTGTTACTTCCATGCGGCGATCGCAAGTTGGTACTGGATCGCGATCGGAAAAAATTCGCACTTATAATTATAAAGATAACCGTGCTACTGATCATCGGTTAGGTCAGAATTATTCCCTTACCCCTGTTTTGGATGGTGATTTAGAGACACTTATCCAGTCTTGTATATCTCTAGACCAACAAGAACGTCTCGCGGAGTTAGCGACTTCTGCCGCTAACTAATTTTTGTTGCTAAATATCCTGTAAAACCACTTGTTGTACTGTTGCTTTTAACACAGACAAGTGGTTTTGTAATATCGTGTGAAGTGTATCTTCTATTTCATTGGGATAATGGTAATAAGCAAATTCGTACTTCATAACGTAATTTAGCTTCGCCCATTCCTTCAGGGTTTGACAGGTATAAATTAATTTCTCTACTTCCTTTTGCCAACGCGCAAAAATCCGGTAGCTAAAAAAGCTGCTGCATATATTGCCTTTTACATCCCAGTAGGAAATACACACTTGATGTTTCAGAAGGTGGATTTTTTTGATTTGCTTAACATCGTAGCCTTTAACTTTTAAAGCTTCTTTGGTTTCTGCCTTAGAAATGTTCCACTGTTCTGGTTTAATTTTATTAGTGGCTATAAGGTTTTTACCTTTGCGGCGATATTGGTTAATTTTGCGTGGCTTGCGAAACATGATGCACCTTCGATATTATTTCTTCGCAGCAAAGTTGAGCTACTAGCACAAGCGCCGTAGCAAACTAAGTTTTTTGGGTTGATTAAAGATAAATGGGTTATTCTACTAGCTTGATGCCTGTAGTTGCCGATTTCCAACCAGAGATATAGTCTAGTACTAAAACACAAGGCTGTCAATATAAAAGTAAACTTGTAATATTGAAAGTAAACTTGTAAATACAGTTGGCTAGCTATATAAGCAGTGAAGATCGAAAGCAAACAAAAACTGATTGAAATCATTAAATTAGCTCGCGGTTCAATGAGTCAGCGAGCCTTTGGTAAGCTTTTGGGAGTATCTGCTACTGCTGTTCAGATGTGGGAAAAAGGTGTGAAAGTGCCAGATACGGAAAATTTGGCTCGAATCGCATCGAAAGCAGGCTACACAATGGAAGAGTTAATTAGCTGCATTGATGGCAAGCCAATTCCAGAAACCTCAGATTTGAGTCTGATTCTTAGACAAATCCAGCACATGCCTTTGGCCCAAGTGGCTCAAATCGTCCAAGCTGCGGCAGAGAGATTGGCGGCTGTGGCTGAAGCATCTGGGGATGAAGCAAAAGCAAGTTGAATATTTGTTCAGGATTGAATTTAAATCATCAAACTAGCTCGTGGTTTCTTGCTGTCAAGATTCAACTCTATGGATATGGACAAACCTTTTTTGTACGATCGAGACTTCTATGGCTGGACACAGCAGCAGGCTAAAGCGTTAGAGCAGAGGCTAGTTATGGAACTAGACTGGCAACACCTGCAAGAAGAAATTCAAGCTTTGGGGAGACAGGAGTATCGGGAACTCGTGAACCGTTTGAGTGTATTACTTGGTCATCTCTTGAAGTGGGAGTATCAACCCGAACAACGCTCTCGCAGTTGGTTTTTAACAATTCGAGAACAGCGTCGCGCCATCCACAGACATTTGCGACAGAACCCCAGCTTAAAATCTCGAATCGAAGAAGCTTTGTTAGATGGCTTTGAAGCGGGAGTCGATTTGGCGCTACAAGAAACTAACTTACCATTACGAACTTTTCCAGAGCATTGCCCGTATTTATTTGATGATACGATCGCAGACAATTTTCTGTGCGATACTCGTCAAGACTGGGAAGGATAATTACTACTATTTTCCTTACAATCATTTGTTACTTGGAGACAAGTTATATTTGTCAATAAATAATAGAAACTAGCTTTTCAAAATCTTGAAAATCACAGCTTTGCTGTTTTTTAGTATCTTGAACATATACATCGTAGTAGAGCTTGTTGTCTTGAAATTTGAAGAAAGATCCTACTACGGGTAACTGCTCACCTTTAAGTCTGAAAACTATTCTGTTAAGTTTATATTTTCCATATTGATTAACAAGATAAATAAAGCTATCAAAACTTCCATTTACAGCTTTTTCAAATTCTAGTAGATTTTTATCTAATTTATTAGAACTTTGCAAGATTAAAGGTAGTATATCTTCAAGACTATTAAGATTATTACTCGTAAACACTGCGTCTTTTTTTATATAAGCAATAATTTGATGATAATTGTATAAAATACCAATTTCTGAACAAGATTTTTTTAGGTATCTTTCAATCTGCTTCTGATGATTACGCAAATTTTCTTCTTCTCGCTTCACTTCCACAATCATTAGAGGAGGACAATATGGTTTAAAATATTCATTTTTTACAGTTTTATATAGTTCTATATCATGATAATCAGATTCCACTTTGATATCAATTTTGCTTGGAAATAATCCACTTTCATTTACCAAAAAGTAGATAAATAATTGTCTAACTTTTTCTTCTGGTCGTCCATCTAGAACAATTTCCCTGCCTTTAATCAAACACGTTGTATATTCTGCATAGTTTCTCTTATATATATTTAGTTTTCTAGATATTTCTTCACTTAAGCTAGTCATAGATAGTTAGATTGATTTATAAACTGGTTCTAGGGACGCAATATTATTGCATCCCTTATTATTTTCCATGCAATTTTAAATTGCTTTTTGTCTATTTTTCTCCAAAGAAGCTTAATATTTTAGTAACTAATTCTGCCCAATACTGTCCTGCTTTAATCTCTAAAAATATATTTAAGCTTTGCTCAGTTTCAAGTTCGTACTTCAATGTCCTACATACGTTCTGTGTATAGTTTTCACCTGGAAGCTGTACCCTACCCTTTTCCTTAATTAAAGCCGTCCAAAATTCAGATTCTTCGCTTTGAGGTGATAATTTTCTTATAGCTTCATATTGAATTTTTACACCTACTTCACTTATAAAATTGTCATAAAATGAGTTAAATTGTATGACTAATTCAGGGATAAGTGTTTTTAAAGATTCATTTGCAGATGTAAGCTCATTAAGGATGTTTTCTAATTCATGTTTTGCTTCTTTGGTAAACTTCTTCAACATTTCATCTTCATTTATTCCCTCAGTAATAACCCTCATATCGTAATATATATCTATATTTCTTGGCTCATAGTAACCGAAGTTTCTATGAATAGCATGTTTAGTGTTCCATGCCCGATAAACAGTACGATAATATTCAATATATTTATCAATAAAATCTTTGTAAACAAAACTAGGTACTCTCTTAGTCAAATATCGTAAATTCTTTATATTATGAATAGCATTTTCAATTACCTTTATTTCTAATTTTGTCAAAGCATCACCATTTTTTATTCTCGTAAAGCTTTCTTTGATATCCTTGATTTCTTCTAATAAAATTTTCTGTCTACGTTCTACTACACTTGCGATAGCTTCAATCAATTCATTTTTATCTGCTTGTACATCTTCTTCACTATAAATGTCAGTATTTAGTTTGACTACATCATTACGATAGTATCTCAAAGCATCATAGAACAAAATATTTTCCAGGAAAAAATCTAGGTTCAAATGCCTGAATGTAGCTTGAATCTCTTCTTTTCTGATTTGAATTCCTGTATCATAATCGCCATCACATCCATGAACTTGTTCAGGTTCATTTTTGTGAGGTAATACCAAAGTTACAAATCTATGATGAAAATCTTTTGATTTAGATGTTAGATGATAGCCTATTAATTTACTAATATTAGCTTCAGGAGCAGCATTAAAGGGAGTTACAAAGAGACAGATGGTATCCTGATTATCAATATATTTCTGCAAGTCTTTACGAATTGGATTTTCATCAAGTCCTTTAGTATCTACAACTGAGTCGAACTGAGACAAGTTTGAACCAGATAAAACATCATAGCTTACATAAAGATATATTTTTCTTGGAATAGCAAACTCTTTTAACTCAACATTATTAATGGCAGCAAAGGTATTTTTTATCCATTCTTGCTCGTTTTTTTGATTATCAAATTCTATCTTATTGTTATTTATAGATTCAAGCTGTGAATTATTCAAGGCAAATTTTTTAAACTCATCTAATCCTAATTTATCGAATTCTTCCTTAGCTAGATCAATGTTTTTTACTTCATTATTAATTGTTGGATAGCGTAACTTCATTTCTATAACATTTCTAATAGCCCTTTCAATTTCTTGAGAAATAATTATTTTCTTATCTGGGTTAGTATTATCTTTGTCTGCAATATAATCGCAGAATTCAAAAATAAGATTCTCCATTTCATCAACTGTATAAGGTTCTATCTCTATATACAGCGTATTTGAGGTTTATGAGGTACAGTAACAACAATTAGTAAACCA
>NZ_CAXTNE010000041.1:0-38748 GCF_964245445.1 uncultured Nostoc sp. | reverse complement strand
TTGTTAGCGATCGCTGGTTTTTGATCCTACCTCACCAAATCGCGTTGCTCCCAATATAAGTTCAATTTCACGGCAGATGCATCATCCACAGAGTTAAAGTTTGGGAATTGGGATAAATATGGATTCTTATATTTGGACAATGTGAGTGTAAAACCTTTGCCTGTGCCTGAGCCATCAACAATTGGAGGAGTAGCAGTTGCTGTGTCCATAGGAATATGGCTGAAGAAAAAGAAGGCAATCATCTAGAAAGAATAGGCCTTTTTTGTCACTTTCGGAAAATAATAGAGCGATCTCTACACAATTTAAATAAAAAAGGTGCATCTCGTAGAGAAGCGTAAAGCCTTCTCTTCGAGAGGCTTCGCCAACGGCATGGCTTCGCTTAGAGCGAGTCTTGTCTGTGACACGCTCTTGCGTTAGAGCGTGTCACCCCGTCGTAGACATCGCCTTACCATTCCATAGCTCAGGCGCGTTCAACAAGTGACAGCCCACTGGTGTCCGATACTCCTCTACCCACTTCCGAATTACGTTCAATCAACTTATAAACTAGCATTCAACTTTCACATAATATTTGGCTTAATGCCGCCGTAACAGCGATCGCTGTTACGGCATTGTCATAAAAGGAATATAGAGGTATTGACAAATACAGTAGTCATAAATCAATTGTGAGAAAATAAGAACTGTGAAAATTTAACTAAGTATTGGGTGCAAAATGTGGGGCTATCGCTAATTGAACTGAACGAAACCTATCGAAAACTTCGTGAAATCAAAGGCGCATTTACACACAAATTTATAAGGTAATTAAAATGACTTACGATTCAGAAGATGTGCAAAAAATCCTTCAAATAGCACTCGCTCGTAAACAGGAAGGTGGATTTTCACGAGAACAGCTTATAGAAATGGCATCCGACTTAGGTATCTCTTCTGATCTTTTGGAAGCAACTGAAAACAAGTGGTTAGCTCAAGAAGAAGAGGAACGTTTGCGACGCACATTTAATACTTTCCGACGCAGAACCTTTAGGGCACATTTGGTTAGCTTCGTAGCAGTGAATTTATTCCTTATTCTTTTGAATCTAATAACTAGTCCTAGTTATTTTTGGGCTATCTTTCCAATATTAGGATGGGGGTTAGGACTATTTTTTCATTGGTGGAGTGTTTATCAGAGTAAATCAGAGGGTTATGAGATAGCTTTTCAGAATTGGCGTGCAAAAATTTAACTCCTCCCAACTTTTAAGAATGGAGATGCCAATAAGATGCTTTAAGTTTTAAAAGCAATAGGTTTCTCTAACCTTTAACTCATTTTATGATGGGAATCCGATTTGATTTTTGAAAAGCCAAGTTGACTGAAAGCTTGCTAATTCAAGTTTTGGTTCTCACTATACTCCGCAAAACTCAAATAGAATCGGTGGAAATACTGCCGATTTAGTCATTGGTACTAATGACTCATGACCAATGACTTTAATTGCCGTGAAATAATTAAGTTGGATTCCTATAATTTTTTGAGGCGATCGCTTTACTAGTAACTGTAGCGGAAGCTTGCCTGTTGTTAAGCCCCAACTCTTGGAGTCGAGAGTAATCTTTCACCTATAAATGGGGAAATTTCCGTACTTGATACTTTGCTGACTCCACTACTGGATAAGATTCTCTCAGTACTTGGATGAATTTATCTTTAATAGTCTGCAAATCTGCTTGGGGTAAGGCTTTCCACTGCTCCAGTGTTGCCCCAAAAATGATCAGGGTAACTTCTGTGTGGTCATTGAGGCTAATCCAAACCTCTTTAGCAAGAAATCTAGGATATTCAGCCAGCCCTATTGTCCAAATTTGTGCGTCCTTCTGGATAAAATTTTCCCTTAAATTCGGGGCAACCTTAAACCTGAGTCGTTCTATAAGCACACTCTGTGATCTCTGTGTTTGCTAATTTGCCAAAATATAGATGTAGGCTAGAATAACAACGCTTTTAGCATAGCTTGATTGCCTACACTCAGGAGCAATGATCGGCTGGTTTGAAATAATTTAAGAGGAAGGGAGTATGGACAGCAACAACTGGTTGCAACAGTTAATGATGGTGGGTCTTGGCACAACGTCTTTAGTAGGAGAAAAACTGCGCCAAGTCAGCGATGATTTAGTTAAAGACGGTAAGCTCAATCCTGAGCAAGCCAAGGCAGTTATAGATGATATAGCCCAGCAGTTAAAGTCGGAGCAGGGAAACTTTGATGTCCAAATGCAACGGCAAATGCGAAATATGATGCAAGATTTGGGGGTAGCTCGCCAGTCGGAAGTGGACGAACTGCGCGGTAGGATTGATCGTTTAGAGCGTCAATTACGCGATTTAGAAAATAAGCTTTGGCGTTAGGATGTCCTTTCTGATTTAAACTAATTGTGTCCTGTTGGTAATGTTTTTGCCAGGATACTTAAGTAAGGAGAACTGATTTTGAAACCAATTTTCCTCAGCGTGGCATTCATGCTGCTGTGTGTTGTGCTATTGATTGTAGGGCAAGTAGGCAGTAAACAAAATACTGCCATTGCTGCCCAAATAACCCAAACGCTGCCAGCGCCATCAACTGTAACTGAAAATAATACTCTAATTGCGAGCAATACTATGTCTGATGCTAATGCCGTGACCACCCCCTCTGGATTAAAGTATGTCGAGTTAAAAGAGGGGACTGGGGCGACTCCTCAACCTGGACAAACGGTTGAAGTTCACTATGTCGGCACTCTAGAAAATGGTACTAAGTTTGATAGTTCACGCGATCGCGGCCAACCCTTCAGCTTTAAAATCGGTGCTGGACAGGTAATCAAAGGTTGGGACGAAGGACTTAGCACCATGAAAGTAGGCGGTCAGCGTCGGTTAATCATCCCATCTGAATTAGGCTATGGCGCTCGTGGTGCTGGTGGCGTAATTCCACCCAACGCCACTCTAATTTTTGAAGTCGAATTGCTGGGAGTTAAGTAGAAACTAGGATATGGGGCATAGGGCATAAGGCATAGAACATGGGGCATGCGGCATTGGGCATTAGTTATTCTTTCTCCCCGTGCTTCTACTGCTTCCCCTGCTCCCTCATCCCCCACTCCCGATTCAACAGCTAAATTTTTAAATTTTGAAACTTTGTAAACTGTGGATTAAATAAAAGTTTCGCAGTACCTGTAGGCCCATTGCGATGTTTAGCTATAATTACTTCTGCAATGCCGCGATCGGGAGTATCGGGAGAGTAATATTCATCGCGGTACAACATGATTACTAAATCGGCATCTTGCTCAATCGAATTGTGAACTATGATGTTATTCGCAACAAAGTTATGCAAACCAGAAACCGTAAGATCAAAGACTTCTTCCTCGCCGCTATATTCAATTGAAAGTATTTCGTCCCAATAAACATCACTTTTGGCAAGAGTAACCAGTTTAGATGATTGAACAACGTTGCCGACTTTTAAAGCTCTTTCTCGACTTAAATTTACTTTGTAAAGGGTAGAGCCACAATACGAAACTCCAATAGAGGCTTGCAATATCCGTGTGGTGAAGCCAATAGCTTGCATCGCAGGTACAACCTCTATTTTCCAAACATCCCTCGGAATTATATCTCTATTAGGGTTGTGAATACTGTTTTCAAGGTGTTGGAAAATATCTTGGAGTGAACGTAACTTATATTTTCCGACTGCTCCAACATGAATAATAAATAACTGGAGATCGGGCTTACCAGTGATTATTACATGATATTGATTTCTGCCTTTCCCAACTTGAGGAACTATCCTGAGTGTTGCGTTAATGCCAAGTTTTAACAAAAGTGTCTGTATATCAAAAGCTAGTGTCTGACTACTCGTTGCATAATATGCAATAGGTCTTAAGTTTTTTCCTGCAACCAATTTTATACAGCCATCTGTACTCCAAAGGTGTCTTAAAAAGCAACCTATTGACTCTTGAGGTTGTAAGAATAATTCTTGAGGTACAAATTTTTCATAAGACCTTAAACCAAAAACACCGAGAGAGTCTAGCCATTTGGCTATTGGATTTCTCACACGATGAGTTAGATTCTGTGCTGCGGATAAGTAAACTTGATACCACCCACGTTCAGGTGAAATTCTAGGAACAATTGAATCTCCAAAAACTTCTGTTGCCAAGAAAGCAACATTCTGAGCTAAATCTATCTCTCTGGTAGTGTACTGTATGGCATGACGTGGCAATGTACAACCGTCGCCAATTAAATGCCCTAATAATGCAACTTCCGCATAAGTCATAGTTTGTTTACCATAACTAGGGAGATGTCTTGGTAAACATAGATGTTGTTTAGGAGTTAATTCGTCAAGTCTTTTCCAGCCATTAATTGTTAAAAACTTGTGATTACCTGTAGCACGGATTTTTCTACCCAATCGAGTTGTTAAAGTAAACAGAGGCTTTACACCAGTGGAAAAAGCATTGCTAACAATTGCCTTTTCTAGCTGCATTGTAGCTTCGTTCAACGCCAAAACTGCAAAACCAGATTTACCTGCTAATTCCCTAATAGGTACTTGCAGCCCACTATCTGCTAATGTCACCAGACTATCGCCTGCTAAACAACCAGATTCTCTCAAATCAGATAACATCGGGCGTTTGTTAGTACGTGCTTCCACCCCTCGACTCAACTGAGAACCAGCAATAACTGGTACAGATAATTCACGCGCTAAACCTTTGAGTTGACGCGTAATTTTTGATAATTCTTGTACGCGATTATCGCCTGCTCCTTCCATCAATTGCAGGTAATCTATTACAATTAATCCTAATTCGGTTCCAACTTCAGCTTGCAGTCTTCTTGCCTGACTACGCATTTGTGTAACTGTAATATTTGGCGTGTCGTCAATATAAATCGGCATCTCGGAAAGGATACCAATAGCACGGCTTAAAGGTTCCCACTGGGTTTGACTGAGGCGACCAGTTCGCAGATAACTACTTTCAATTTGCGCTTCGCTAGCTAATAGACGTTGCGTCAATTGCTCTTTGGACATTTCCAAGCTGAAAAAAGCAACTGGTAATTTATAAGAAGCGGCGATATTATGAGCAAGGTTTAAGCAAAATGCTGTTTTCCCCATTGATGGTCTGCCCGCGACAATAATCAGATCAGAACGCTGAAAGCCGCTAGTCATCGCATCTAAATCGTAAAATCCGCAGGGAATACCAGGTAAGGCGATACCTTGATTTCGATCCTCAATATCCTGAAAATTATTAATTAGAGTATCAGAAATGTGAACTAAACCCGATTGGGGACGCTCTTGAGTAACGCCAAAAACTTTCTGTTCTGCCTGATCTAAAACCTGTGGTAACTCGGTTTCTGTCTCGTAACCAAGATGTACAATTTCATTGCCAGCTTTAATTAAGCGCCGCCGCAGGTATTTGTCCATCACCAACCCTGCTAAGGCGTCGATGTTGACGGCTGACACTGTGCGGTCTACCAGAGTTGCTAATTTATTTCTACCGCCAATGCGGGCTAGCATTTCATGATCAGTCAGCCAACTTGTGACTGAAAGTAAGTCTGTGGGTTTACCTTGGGCGTGGAGCCTCACAGCTGCTTGATAAATATCTTTGTGAGCGCTAATGTAAAAAGCTTCTGGAAGGAGGCGATCGCTAACTCGACTAATCGCTTCTGGATCTAGTAATATACCCCCCAAAATCGCTTCTTCCGCCTCAATATTTTGTGGTGGGAGGCGATCGCTACCATCGCCTTGAAAATTCAGTGCTTCAGCCATAAACGATTTTAGTTTTGAGATGAAAGCTATTTGAGAGTGGGGAGTAGGGAGTAGGGAGTGGTGAGTGGGGGTTAGGAGTTATCAGTCAGCCTTACTTCCCTTGCTCTCTCATCTTCCTCATCCCCTTCATCTCCTCCCGCCTAACTTAACTAGCGACGACTTGAATATCGACTTGTGCCGCTACTTCCGAATGCAGCTTGATTTCGGCTTGATAAGTACCAAGGTGATTAATATCGGGGATAGTAATTCCACGCCGATCGACTTCTTGACCGGTGGCTGCCTTAATTGCATCTACAACATCTTGAGTGGTTATAGTACCGAAAATTGCTTCGTTTTCACCAACTGGCTTGGCAATTGTCAAGCTGCCAACTTTTTCCAAAGATTCTTTTTGCTCAAGAGCTTGTTGTCTAAGTTCTAATTGCCGTTGACGCTCTTGCTCACGACGGCGTTCTACTTGCTTGAGAATACCAGGAGTGGCATTGGTTGCCAATTTTTGGGGAATCAGATAATTACGAGCGTAGCCAGGGGCTACTTCCACTAAGTCGCCAGATTTTCCCAGCTTGCTGATATCCTGATTTAAAACTAACTGTACGCGTTTCGCCATCGTTTTTCCTGTAAAATCTGGTTAATTCGGGTTTGAGTAAGATAGCTCACAATGTCAGTGCTGTATTCCAAGCTTCTTTGCCTATACCCTAAAGCTTACAGATCGTAGCGAAAGGAAGGGTGCGATCGCAACTATTAGAGAAAATTGAATTAATAGGGGAGTGGGGAGATGAGTAAGCAGGGGAAGCAGGGGAAGCAGGAGAAGAACAATTAATGACAAATGACTAATGACAAATGACTAAAAGTTATTTCTCATTTCCCGTATCCGCGCAAAGGTTTGCACTGCATCGCTACTTTTAACAGTTAATTGTAATGATTCCTGATCCCAACGTAAAAAGGGATTTGTTCGCTTCTCCACTCCTAGCAGCGAGGGGATGGTAGCTTCTCCTCGGTTACGGTAAGCCTTTACTTCATTGAAGCGTCTTTGTAAGTCGGTATTGTCGCCATCCACAGTTAGGGCAAATTGCAGATTTTTCAAGGTGTATTCATGGGCACACCAGATGCGTGTATCATCGGGTAGAGAGCGCAATTTGCTTAAAGAGTCCACCATTTGGCTCGGTGTTCCTTCAAACAAGCGACCGCAACCCCCAGAAAATAAAGTATCGCCGCAAAATAAGTCGCCTGTCTCACCAGCTTTTTCCGGGGGAAAGTAGTAAACGATGTGAGCGCGGGTATGTCCGGGAACGAAGATAACTTCAGCTATGCGGTCTGCAAACCCGACGCGATCGCCTTCTTGCAAAAACACCTGTTGACCGGGAATTCTACCACGATCCTCCGCTCCTCCATAAACTATCAGTTGGGGGAATTGTTCTATTAGTTGCTTATTACCACCCACATGATCGTTATGGTGGTGCGTGTTAAAAATTGCTACTAAATCAGCTTTTAATTCTGCCAGTTTCTCTAATACTGGTAGAGACTCCGCCGGGTCAACAACGGCGGCAATATTTTGTTTATGGTCGTGTAGCAAGAATATGTAGTTGTCTGAGAGTGCTTCCAGACGGATTACCTGCATTACCTTTGCCTCCCTTACAACATAGATGTTTGGTATTGAGTAGCAATCCTAAGTCTAAGCAAGTAACTAGGCTAATTGCATAAATTGTTTTAAGTATTTATACGCAAATTAGCACAAATTTAATGCGTCATTAACAGTTATGATAATATACAACCGTAGTTATACCGTAAACATACCACAATAAAGCAAAATTTATTTGGATTTCTCAGTGAATTTTCTCTGGAAATAACCGTAAATACAAAGTTAGATTTATTTAATTATTTCCTGTTTTAAGGATACCAAAAATCCATTCAATCATAGTGGATATTTCCTTTTAACTCTTAGGTTTAATAAAATTTAAATTCTATTATGTATATACATTGGTATGTTAAAGCTTAAGCAAATATTAGGAATGCTGGTTTTTATAGTTTTTAGAAATGTTAGTAATCTCTGCAAAATCTGGACAACTAGGCAACAGATTATTATTATCTGCTCATTTTATGGCATTTGCAAGTGAAAATAATTTCACAGTTTTAAACCCAGCCTTTGAAGAGTATGCAAATTTTTTTAACTCAACATCTCAAGATTTTTTATGTTGTTACCCTTCTACTCAATTTTCCATTTCAGGAAATAAATTGCTACGTAAATACTACTATAAAATAAATCGTTATTTAGCTGAAAGTGGACGCTTTAACACTATTGAGATTAAGCGTAATCAGCCCTTTAACTGGAGTAATTCAAGCGTTACCAAAGAATTGAAATCAGGGACTATAAACTTTTTTCAAGGGTGGGTATTTCGGGATGGATGGTTTGTAAATGATATATCAAATTTACAAAAACATGGGGAAAAAATTCGTGCTTACTTTCAACCTTTAAAGAAGTATCAGTTAAATGTAGCAAAACTCATATCCAATATTCGTAGTCAGACTGATGTGCTTATTGGAGTCCATATCCGTCATGGAGATTATCAGCAACATCAAAATGGTAGATATTTTTATTTAGTTGAAGATTATTTAAAGGTGATGGAATCAGCACAAATGCTATTTCCTAATAAAAAAGTGACATTTTTGATTTGCTCAAATCAGAAACAAAATGACGAATCTTTTCAATATTTATCTTATGCTTATGGCAATAATCATATAATTGAGGATATGTATTCTCTAGCTGAATGTGATTATATTATTGGTCCTCCTAGTAGTTATAGTATGTGGGCATCATTTTACGGTGAACGACCTCTCTACATGATTAGGGATGTGAATAAAACGTTAAAAATCGAAGATTTCGTCCACTTTTACCAATGGCAAGGAGTTTTTTACTATAACGAAGACTGGAGTAAAACTTTTTGGGAATGGACACATTAAATTAGATTGACAGGCTAAGATAAAAAGTAATAATTATTTAACTTATTTATGAAAAAAGAAACTAGAGGATTTATTACCATTTTAACTGGACTTTACCCTTTTCAAGATTGCATTCACTTTTTAGCGGCAGTTAGAAAGTTTCATCAAGAACCAATAATCATTTTAATCGATCAAGTTCCCAAAATTCTCTATCCTTTTTTAAAGACTTTCAAAAATGTAATTTTAAAACCTGCGCCTGCAAATGAAAATACTGTTTTAGCATCACGGCAAGCAAAACTGGCTCTATATGCAGCCTCTGAATTTGATAAAACTATTTACTTAGATTCAGATATTTGCTTACTTTCCGATCTCAACGACGTATTTGAGTATTTGGATGAATATGATTTGCTATTAACTGAAGATGTGCAACCTTCTATTGTTAAAGCTACAAATTTACTACGAGGCAAGCAAGAAGATATTTTACCGAATGTTTTGCAAATCCTGCAATCTATCGGGTTCCCTTTGCAAGCGGATAGTGTGCAATATAATAGCGGTTTGATAGCTTTTAGGAAAACAGAAGTTAACAAGGTATTTTTTGACGAATTTAAACGTTATTTTGAAATTGTCAAAAACAATCAAGATAAATTACTTTTAAAAGACCAAGGGGCTTTTGCTTCTGCGATCGCATCTGTAAGCCCTAACATGAAAATACTACCACCTACCTATAATTATCTCAGTAAATGGGAGGAGGCTTATAATATTCAGGATAAAATTAAAGTTCTTCACTGTACCTATCCTTATCGACCTCAATACGCTAAAAACATTACCCGTTCTTTGTATACAAGGGTATTTGACAGATTTGCTAAAGTATTTTTACCCAATCAAGTTACAAATCCCTGGCGCAAGAAATGACATCTTCTTATGAATATATGCACAAGCCTTTTTCCTGTATCACATTATGAAGAGTTTTAAATATTTATCAATATTTAAATTGCGAATTTACAGGAGGAAACATCAAAATTGAAAGTTTCATTAATTGTTGGTGATTTATCTGGAGGCGGTAGTATTCGAGCCTTTTTACTAGCTCAAGTACTGCAAAGCCTCAATTATCAAGTGGAGATTGTTGGTTTTATTTATGGTAAAGAACTGTATGCTATTCCTCCGTCTGGCATTTCAGTTGTTTCTCTTCCAGGTACAAATTATCCAGAATTTTTGATATCTGCTCGTCAACTTTTGCAAAAAATAGATGGAGATATTATTTATGCTGTAAAACCTAAGTTTACAAGTTTTGGCCTATCACTACTGAAAAAATTTATTGGTCATCGTCCTTTAATTTTAGATATGGATGACTGGGAACTCAGTTGGCACGGAGGCGATGAATGGAAATATCGTCCTAGTCTTAAGCAATTTTATCGCGACATTTTTAAGAAAAATGGCGCATTAAAATTTCCAGATCATCCACTGTATCTCAAGTGGATGGAAAACTTAGTGGCAAAAGCAGATGCAGTAACAATAGATACTGACTTCCTGCAAAAACGCTTCGGTGGTGTTTACGTACCTAATGGTAAAGATACCGCAATGTTTGACCCCCAGAAGTATGATTCTGAGACTAGCAGAACGTATTACGGTCTTTCTGAGTATCGAATTCTCATGTTTCCTGGGGCACCACGACCTCATAAGGGGGTTGAAGACATTCTAATGGCACTCGATTTGCTGGATGAGCCAGATTTAAGATTAGTGATTGTGGGTGGTAGTCCTTACGATGATTATGACGATAAATTGATTCAAAAGTGGGGGCGTTGGATTATTAAATTACCAAGGTGCTCTGTAGAATTAATGCCTAAAATTGTAGCATCTGCCCACATTGTAGTTGTTCCCCAGCGAGATACTTTGACTGCTCGCGCTCAGTTTCCCCTGAAGTTGACAGATGGAATGGCAATGGCTAAACCTGTATTATCAACGTGCGTTGGAGATATTCCCAAAATTTTAGGTAATACTGGTTATTTAGTCGAGCCTGCTTGTCCTGAACAGCTTGCTGAACAAATACAATTGATTTTTCAGAATTTAGAGTCAGCAGAGCAGCAAGGTATCAAGGCAAGAGAAAGATGTGTGGAACTCTATAGCATAGAAACTATGGCTTCTGTGCTCAAGTCGGTAATTGCTCGGTTGTAAATCTTGATTGAGGTTTGATTTATTTGATGATTGGTAAATTTGGCAAGTAAATTGTGAATAATATTAATACATGAAAGTTGCATAAAAATACCCAATGTCTACCAGAAAACTATTACTAAGATTTGCTAAACCGTATCCAGGTTTGATTCTGCTAACAATATTGTTAGGATTTTCTGGAGCCTTATTTAATGGAATTAGCACAGCTTTAATTGTGCCAGTAATTTTAAAAATTGTCGGTCAAGAAGTAGATTTAAGTTCTGCCCCTCCCATCCTAAAAAGGTTGATATCTCCCTTTGATAATACTCCAGAATCTTACCGGATAGTAGTAATGGCTGGGACGATTCTCTTGACAATTTTTTTAAAGAACTTAGCTACTTATGCCAGCGCCTTGGCATCGAGTTCTTTAACCCGAAAGCTGACATCAGATATGCGCGAAACTGGGTTAAAGCTATTACTAGAAGTTGATATAGATTATTATGCCAAAACAAAGGTTGGTGATTTAATCAACCGTCTTGGTGGAGAAATTGGTCGGGCTGCAAGTGCTATAGGTAGTACAGTCAAGATAGTTATCCTGGGAATCACAATTTTAGTTTTTGTCGGTTTATTACTGTCAATATCTTGGCAGTTGACAATTGCTTCTACGCTTTTGCTGTTGTTGGTGACGTTAATAAATCAGTTTGCCATTTCTCAGTCGAGAACTTTTGGTAAGCAGCTTAGTGAAATGTCTAGAGCATATTCAATCTCCGTGCTGGAGACTTTGAACGGAATCCGACTGGTAAAGGCGACGGGAAATGAAGAAAAAGAATATCAACGGATTCAAAAATTAATTCGCGATCGCGAGTTAGCAGATTTCCAATCTCAGGTTAATTCGGAAGCGATTACACCTTTGAGCGAGGTAATGGGTATTACAGCTTTACTGCTGATTGTACTTTTGAGCAAAACCTTCTTTGCTGGCCAGGTTTCTTCTCTTTCCACCGTACTTCTGACATATTTATTAGTTCTGCTGCGAGTGCTGCCATTAATTTCTCAGTTAAATACTATTCGCAGTAACTTTGCCAGTACCGCCGCCAGTGTAGATGTGGCAAATGAATTTTTAAGCGTCGATGATAAGCCGTTCATGGATAAGGGTAAGCTTCCCTATACAAAATTACAAGAGGGCATATCTTTTAATTCTCTTCGCTTTGCCTATCCAGGTCATGAAAAAATGGTACTCAAAGATGTAAGTTTATTTTTACCACATGGCACGACCTTAGCATTAGTAGGCAGTTCTGGTGCTGGTAAATCCACTTTAGCAGACCTTTTGCCCAGATTTTATGACCCAATCGATGGCAGTATTACCATTGACGGTACTGATTTGCGGGAGTTCGATGTTGTATCCCTGCGAAAGCGAATGGGGATTGTTAGTCAAGATACTTTTCTTTTTAATGACTCGGTGCGAAATAATATTGCTTATGGGCGAGAAGAGGCTACAGAGGATGAAATTCTGACAGCAGCCAAGCGGGCAAATGCATACGAGTTTATTAACAAATTGCCTCAAGGATTTGACACCTTGATTGGCGATCGCGGCGTGATGTTATCTGGTGGACAAAGGCAAAGATTAGCGATCGCCCGCGCCCTGCTCCAAAATCCAGATATTCTGATTTTAGATGAAGCCACCAGCGCTTTAGATACCGTTTCCGAACGCTTAGTACAATCTGCACTTGATGAATTGAGTCGCGATCGCACAACCCTTGTAATTGCTCACCGCCTTTCCACAGTCCAAAAAGCCGATCAAATTGCCGTATTAGATCAAGGACAAGTGGTAGAAGTAGGAACCCATGATGAACTTTTACCAAAAGGTGGTTACTACTCACGTTTGTACTCAATGCAATTTAACGATCAGCCTAACAAAAACTTAATTCAGACAAAAATTTTTAAGGCAATGCGCCTAAACTCAAAGAAATTTGTTGAACATCCTGAAGCCGCTACTAAACATAAGCAAAGCTTGCTCCGCATCTCTCACGAAATTCGGACACAGTTGAACTCAATGATTGGGTTCCTGCACTTATTACTTGATGATTTAGTAGACAATTCCCAAGAACAACAGCAATTAATTGAAGATTCTTACAAATCAGCTTGGAGAATTCTCAATACCATAGATGTTTTTGAGGATGTTATTAACTTGCAAATAAAAGGGCAATTTATCTCAATTTCTGAAGAAAATCAATATATTACAATCAGCTATTATCAGACATTTAATCATCTATCTAGTGAGTTTAGGGCTTCTCTCAATCTCATACTTGGTTCTCTCCGTTCTCTAACTGATAATTTTATATATACCTTAGAAGAACAAAAGGGATTAATTACTGAAAGTTATGAATCTGCTATATCTCTGCTCGACAATTTAGAAAAATTTGAAAATAGTATTAATATCTAAATTTATGAAAAACCCTGCTTTTAAAAAACACTATATTTTTTTCATTGGTGAAGAGTTGCCGCAGCCAGAGGCTCACCTAGTGCAGTCTACAAATGCAGCCAACGGCGCTGCCAACTTGGGATACTCAACAGTTTTGGTATATCCTGAAAAAGGAGCAAAAGCTATTAATCCGGCTAATTTAGCTCGTCCTTTTCAACCGAGAAAAACACCAACAGAACTGATCAAATATTACAACCTCCATGACAAGTTAAAAGTTGCTCCCTTACCGATGCCTTGGCCGATCGACCATTTTCGGAGCAAATTTACTGACTCTAACACCATTGCCAGCAAGTATTATTTACCATTTCACATACTTCCAACTACTAAAATTGTCCACAGTCGCAACTGGAATTTTGTTAAAGCTGCCATCAAAAATGGCGTTCCGGCAATTTATGAACACCACCACCACGAAGACAAACCATTTGAGCCAGAAATTGTTAAAAATCCCCTATTGCAAATTGCTGTCACCGTTATAGACACTATCCGCGAAAGCATGATTAAAAATGGGATGCCATCAGAAAAACTGATTACACTGCACAATGGTTTTAATCGCTTATTTATGGAGAGACAACCAGAAAAAGCAGCCGAATGGCGTCAAAAACTATTGCAAAACGAAAGTCAAAAATTGGTAGTTTATGCGGGAGCTTTACAGCAATTCAAAGGTATTGATGTATTAATTGATGTAGCTCAAGAAATGCCTAATGTGCAATTTGTTTGTGCAGGTGGTAAGCCACCAGAAGTTGAATATTATCAACAATTGGTAAAAGAAAAACAAGTTCATAATATTAAATTTTTGGGCTATATCTTACATAATGATTTAGCCTCTTTGCTACAAGCAGCCGATGTTTTAGCTCACCCTCATTGTTCAGGAAAAGCGGCAACTTTCACATCTCCCTTAAAGCTGTTTGACTACTTCGCCTCTGGGACTCCCATTGTAGCAACAGAAATTCCATCATTAGTTGAATTTCAAGATACTCACTCAATTGCTGCTTGGTGTGAGCCAGATAACTCCAGCAAATTTGCCGAATGTCTAAAGCGGGTTTTAGAAACTTATCCCAGAAAAATAGAAGGTTATCCAGATAGTATCAATTTTGTTAAGCAGTTCTCTTGGGAAAATAGAGCGGCAAAAATCCTTAGTTATGTTGATGAATCTCTGTTACCCCAACTTGTTGTATAAGCAAAAATGAGTGATATTAGGGAAAATAACTAATGAAAATAATAATTGACTAATAAATAAAATGACTATTACAACTGTGGGGATGATTAGCAGCTATCGAGGTTTAGAAACTAGAGCCGATTGGCTGTGGCAACAATCTCCAAATCAATTTGGAGTTTGGGGCAATATCCAAATGCAAGCATTGGCAAGCAAACCAGATTTTCTGCTGATGTATCAATTTGATTTTCCCCAAGCAGCGCCACAAACATCTTGGTTAGATAGTTTTCGTAAACGGCAGCAAAAATCAGTAGTAAATGTTGATTCTCTACTGCGTGGTGTGAGTAAAGATCGGATTATTTATTTACTAAGAGAACCGCCTCTAGATGAAATTATAGAAATCACTAATCATAATTATCAACAAGCCCAAAAGTATTGCGGTTACGTTTCTGGTCCAGATGATTTTGCCCCTAATCCTGACTATATGCCTGCTATTTGGTATCACTCAAATTCATTTCAAGATTTAAATGAAATGCCACTTCCGGGAAAGGTTGCTCCATGTAGTTGGATTACTTCGGGAATTAGCCGCACTGTCAACCATCGCCAGCGTTTAGACTTTTTGCAGTCACTACAATCTAGTGGTATTAAATTTGATTTATATGGGCGTAACTTACCACAATGGGCGAAAAAGTCGGGAGAACTGGGTAATAAGTGGTATGGCATGGCACCATACTATTACAATCTAGCAATTGAAAATTATGCTGATAATAATTGGTATGTGAGTGAAAAACTTTGGGATAGTTTACTTGCCTGGTGTCTACCAATTTACTATGGTGGGCCGGCTGCTGAGAAATTATTACCACCGGGTAGTTTCTTGCGGTTACCCAGTTTAGATGAAAAAGGCATTGCCTACATCCAAGAAGTGACAGCTACACCTGATGCTTGGTATGCTGCCAAAGATGCGATCGCAGAAGCACGTCAAATCATTTTACACAAATTAAATCTGCTTAACTGGTTGTCAAACTTTGTTGATCAACACTCATAAATTATGAATGGTATTTGTACCCTTGGCAATGATTATGTTTTCGATCAACTGGTGGCTCTGCTCAACAGTATTGATGTGATCTTGGGACCGGAAACTCCTGTTTGTATTTATCCTTTCGATGATCAGACACAGCGAATCGCTGATGAAATAGCTAAACGACCTAATGTATTTCTTTACAATAATCAAGAATCAATTAATCGCTGGGATGAATTTATGCTCTCAGCAGCACCAGAACGATTGAATCGCAGTAAATTCCGTTTGTATGGCGCTCACCGTCGTTTTTGTGCGTTTGATGGGCCATTTGATAAGTTTATCTATTTAGATGCAGACACTTTGGTGATGAACTCTCTGGCGGCGGTGTTTGAAAAGTTAGATAATTATGATTTTGTTGTCTACGATTTTCAATTTAAAGATGTTAGTAAAATATACAATGTTAATTCTCCCAAATTACTAAAAGTTTTCGAGCAAAAGCGCATTGATTCTGAAATATTTTGCTCAGGCTTCTATGGCTCAAAGCGGGGCATATTTAACTCAGAAGAAAGAGATTTGCTGATATCCCATTTACAAAATGGTGAAGCGGAAATTTTGTACGAAGGGGCTGGTGAACAACCATTAATAAACTATATGGTAATGAGGTCTAATCTTTCTATTTATAACTTTGCTCAACAATTACCAGATAATCAAAAAACTGGATGTTCTGCCACATCTAAGCACTTTGAAGAAAGAGAATATATTCTCTATGATAAAGGTAATCGACTAACTTACATTCATTATATTGGGGTTCCTCCTAATATCAATCAAGCAGTCTGTGCTGGAGAAAATATCGATTTTCCCTATCGAGATTTATTTCTCTATTATCGCTACTTACACGAACCAGAAAAGCGTCCAATCTTTACAAATCCTTCTAAAAATTATAATGACGCTCCGACGCCAAATTTACTTACAAGAGCTTTGCGAAAACTTAGGTTAATTAACCAAGGATAATTTATGACTAGGGGCATTTATATTGTTGCCAATGACCGAGTTATTGATAATGCGATCGCTTTACTCAATAGCATTCGTTACTATGACCCAGAAGTTACCGTTTATCTCATACCTTTTAATGAAAATTCTCACAAGGTGGTAGAGCAGCTTGCTACCTTACATAAAGTGGAAATTTTTCCAGATTTAGAACTTATTGATAAATTCACCAAACGCATCGGAGAGATTTTTGATCGAGATTTCCTTGCCTTACCCAACAAAATGCGTAAACTGGTGGCGTGGTTTGGCCCTTTAGATGAGTTTATTTATATTGATACGGATATTGTCGTTTTTGAAAAAATCGCCGACAATTTAGACAAACTTTCAGAAGTCGATTTCTTCTGTTGTGATTACCATCATGCCAATGACAAGTTGCGAAATATCTTTTCCTCATTTGTGAAAGAGCAGCAAATTTTTTCAGATGCCCAACTTCAAGACGTTTTCAATAGCGGTTTTTGGGCTTCCAGAAAAGGAACTATTACCGAACAACAGATGGATGAAGCTTTGCGCGAATGTGCTGCACATCGAGAATATTTCGATTTTTCTGAAGGAGTTACAGACCAACCAATTTTAAATTATCTTGTTCTCAAACTAATTGCCAAACGTGGTAATCTCGTCAAAATTCCTGGGGGAGGGCCTGGTAGTTGGGCTGGTTCGCAAAATTTCCAACAGCAAGACTACGCTCTCTATGACCGAGGACAACGACTAAAATATCTCCACTGGGCTGGTACGCGGATGAAAATTGGTAGTCCATATTGGCAATTGTGGGAACATTATCGCTATCTTCATGAGGGTAAATTTGCCTTCATCCCCAAACTGACTCGCCGTTTATTTCCCTTTGTTACCGCCCGTACTTAATATTATGAGTATTCCAATGATTGATGGCATCTACATCCTAGCCAATGATGTTGTCTATGACCAATTAGTTGCATTGCTTAACAGTATAGAAGCTAATGCTGGTAAAAAAATTCCTATTTGTATACTTCCATATAATCAGCGATTAGATAAGGTAAGGGTGGAGATTGCATCTAGAGATAATGTCAGTTTATTTGAAGACTCTGATTCTATAGCTTATTGGGATAATTTTGCCACTCAGATATGGAAAAATTACCCTAGAGCACAAAAAACTTGGCGAGAGTGGGGCTTTCCAGAACTTTATGAGCTACCAATGCACCGCAAATTTTGTGCTATCGATGGCCCATTTGATAGATTTATTTATTTTGATGCAGATACCTTGTTGATGGGGCCTGTAGATTATGTGTATGAAAAATTAGATAACTACGATTGGGTAGTCAATGATTTTCAATATAAATCTGACTTAAAATTTATTTTTGATGGCTCACCAGAGCAGATGCAGCAAGTTTTCAAATCAGATAATTTACAATCTAAAGTATTTTGTGCTGGTTGGTTTGCTACTAAGAAAAATATTTTTTCTCCAGCAATAAGAGCCGACTTAATCAAGAACTTAACATCAGGTGAGGCAGATGTCATGGCCTTTTTAGCCCCTGACCAATCTTTATTTAACTACATGGTGCTAAAAAGTAGAATTTCCTATTATAATTTTGCTTTTCATGACTGCGAACAGGCAGCTGGAAACCACTGGAGTTCTCAATTTGATGTATTAGATAATATCCTCTATGACAAAGGACGAAGGTTGACGTATTTACACTATATGAGTATATCTTCTTCAGCTTTTGTGCGGCTTTGTGGGGGTGAAGATGTTGATATTCCTTACCGCGATGTTTTCTTATATTATCGCTATTTAAAATCTCCTGAAGAACGTCCTCAAAGCTTTACGCGCCCAAGTCAGCTAATGCTAATGCAAAACTCTACTAAGAGTTTTATTCAGCAAAGAGTTAACAACATTAAGCTAAAGTATCGTAATTTAAAGGATAAAATTAATGGGTACTAATAACACAGCAAAGCTCTGCCAGTTAAATCAGCTTATTTATTAGCCTTTGCATAGTTGAAACTTTTCCAACTTCTTTGTTCAACTAAGCAGTAATATCAGAATACTTTCTGGAAACGAAAAATATTAGCCAATGACTGAGATAGGGAGTAACGAGTAGTGTTGTTTAATTATTTAAAAAATGCTGTAACCATATTTTTTTAAATTATGGCATAGAATCTAAATCTAAAGATCGCATACCTTCGCGTTCTATAAAGGTCATCATACTTCCCAATTGCAACCAAACTAATAAACAAGTAAACAGACTAATTGGTAAACCGACTCCTAAAGCTAAGGAGGTGGGAAAGCCAAATATCTCTAAGCCTGAAGACAGAAATAGACAAGTACCGCCAGTTATACCGATAAATGGCACAAGTAATTGTTTGAGTGAGGAATGCGGTTTAGTATTTTCTGTACGCTCGCTGGGCCATTTCTGTACAATTACTTTCAAAGTGCCAGATAATGCCAAACCAGATGTTAATGCTGTCAAAAAGCCAACAAGTAACAGAAAATAAGGCGGTTGCAGAGGAAAATAGTACATGAAAACTCCTGATTTATATTAAAGATTTTTTAGTTTTTGTTTGTTGACTGGTTCCCAGCGAAAGGCGTAAGGAAGGTAGTTTTTGGCAGGATAGCAGCTGCGCCTTCCCTGGATAAGTCTGTTAAAATGCCGATCGCTATATTTAATAAACGATCCGGTTTTAAGTCATCTTTAACCAGGTTCCACAGGCGTTGGACATCTTCGGTATGGAGGCGGTCATCTTCGGTGAGAGCAAGCACCAGCTGTCGCCGCAGAAATTTGCCTTCTTCTGACATTAAAAATTGGAACCCCATCTGGGCTGTGGGCAAGACATCAAAGTTGTTATCGGTACGAGCGATCGCAATCAAATTCTCTAATCGCTGCCACTGAAATTTACCATCTTTGAATAATACATTCAATAATCGTCGCCGTAATTCCGGTGATTCCCCTGTCAGCAAGCGCCGTGCTATATAGGGATAACCCACCTCAACAATTTTGAAATTCGGGTTGAGGCTAAGGGCAATACCTTCTTGAGTCACCAAGGAACGAATAATCAAAGCAAACTTCGCCGGGACTCGGAAAGGATATTCATACATCAGTTCCGAGAATTCATCGGTAATAGTTTTGAAGTTAAAATCCTTGACATTTTTGCCTATGGCGTTTCCCAGCACCGCTTCCAATGCTGGCACAATCGGACAAATATTCGTGTCTGGAGTCAAAAATCCTAATTTTACAAAATCTTCGGCTAAGTCTGTGTAGTCTTTATTCACCAAATGCACCAGTGCATCCACCAGTGTTTCTTTGGTGGTTTGTTCCAACTGATCCATCATGCCGAAGTCAATATAAGCCATCCGACCATCGGGTACAGCAAACAAATTGCCGGGATGAGGGTCAGCATGAAAGAAGCCGTGTTCTAAAAGCTGTTGCAATCCCGATGTAACGCCAATTTGGATAATCGCTTCTGGATCTAAACCTGCTTCCCTGATGCGTTTAGTATCTGTCAATTTGAAGCCATCAATCCATTCCAGGGTTAAAACGTGGGTATTGGTATAACGCCAGTAAATTCCTGGAACTTTAACTTGGGGGTCGTTGCGGAAGTTGCTAGCAAATTTTTCGGCGTTGCGCCCTTCATTTATATAGTCGATTTCTTCAAATAACTTCGTACCAAACTCGTCCACGATTAAAGTTAGGTCGTGACCAAGATTGAGGGGTAACCAGGGAGCTACCCAACTTGCCCCCCAGCGCAATAAATAGAGGTCGCGGGTGAGAGTTGGGCGTAAGTTGGGGCGTTGCACCTTCACTGCAACTTCTTCGCCACTGATCAGACGACCACGGTATACTTGACCCAAGCTAGCTGCTGCTACTGGGCTAGGCGACAGTTCGCTAAAGCTTTCATGAATGGGACGGTCGAGTTCAGTTTCGATAATTTTGTAAGCGATCGCATTATCGAAAGGTGGTAACTGATCTTGTAACTTGATCAGTTCTTCTAGAAAGTCCTTACGTATTAGGTCAGGTCTGGTGGAGAGGGCTTGACCAACTTTGATAAAAGTCGGGCCGAGGCGGGTGAGCAGTTCTCGCAGCTGGATTGCTCGTTTACCCTTGTTCTGCTCAACTTTATCTTGCCATTCGTCCCACTTGAGACTGAGTAGAAATCCCGCAAAAGAGAAGATAATTCTCAGGAGTCGCCCCCACGCTAGCCAGGGACGGTAACTATAGTAGCGAGCGATCGCCTCTGGATTATAGAGTTTTAGCAGAGCAGGTTGATACTGACCCACGCCTTTATTTGCCTCTTCAACTGAAAAATTTACAATGATTGTTTTTCTCCTAACCCACAATTTACTTGCAAGTTCAGGATAGCGGTAGTCTTTTATCTAAAACAACTAGAACCCTTACCCTTTTGGGATACTGTTCGCGGTGATTTTAGCTTATGTTACTGCCTAAGATTTGTTTATCTTTTTCTTAATTATACTTTATAAAACTACAACTACTTATCAAGGTTTCAGAGGATTTTATCTTTTCTTAACTATTATTTATAAAAATATAAATATCGACCTGTGTCTAATTATGCAAATTTAAATAAACGGGGAGTAAAAGTAACTTTATTTACTAACAGTTATATGGAGTAGTAGTACTATTACTGTCTTGGATTTAATCTTCGTTACCATTCCCGCGTCGGAATAAATTCCAAGGCTAATTTAAGTCTTCTCAAGAGGACTAAATACAAAATTTTCAGCCATGTAGAATCAACAAATATAAACCAGAGTCAATCATTTATATAGATGAATCTGGAATGGATAATAGAGACGATTATGGCTATGGTTGGAATGAAAAAGGAAAGCGATTTGATGTACTCTTGCATTGGCAAAAGACAAGGGCGAGTTAATATGATTGCTGCCTACTGTAATGGCAAGTTATTTGCTCCATTTCCTGTTGAGGGTGCTTGTAACCGTAATGTTTTTGAGACGAGGAAGAGAAAGTTGTTTACTGCCATCGCTAAAACTCGGACAAATCTTGGTTGCCGACAATGCCACATTTCATCGCGGTGGACGTATTCAAGAATTAATTGAAACAGCAGGCTGTCAGTTAAAATACTTGCCTCCTTATTCACCTGACCTCAATCATATTGAGCGGTGTTGGTCTTGGTTGAAAAGTCGAATTCGTCAACAAATACTTCAATTTCACTGTCTTCGGGATGCTATAGAAGATGTGCTTCGCACCGCGTCCTAACCGCCTTGTCCGTTGCTATAACAGCAGAGACCAAAGAGCGCAGAGAGAAAAAAGAGATTTTATCAATCACCTTGAAAAGGCTAGTACTAAAATTAGTATAGTGAGGTGGAAGAATCAACCCCTGACTCATAATAGAATTATTATTTATAAGTGCTATAAATTTGGTAATTGTAGTGATCTTGTCACACTTACCAATTACCAATTAGCTACTTTTAACCATCGTGCAATGCTATTTAGATTTTGCCTCCAAGTTTTCTAAACGGCTTCTCAATTCCTGATTTTGTTGTTTGAGTTGATCAAAATCCTCACGCAATTGACGCAGGGTTTTTTCTGAACCAATATTCTTTTGCACCTTAGAAATTTCTTCTTCAGCATAGCGACGTACACGCCCATCGGCTGTTTGTTCAACTAGCGATCGCAAAATTCCCACTGCTTTGGGTGTTTCCATTTGTCCTAATGCTGCGGCTACCGACACTTGCGTTAAAAAGAAGGTTTCTTTCGCTAGTTCTGTTAATTTTTCTAAAATACGTTCCAAATTACCCGGACTTTGACCTACAGAAATCTTTCCTAAAGCGCGAATTGTGGCTAAACGTAAGGGTTGTGGTACACCGAGTTTGGTGTATTCGATTAGCAAATTTAAAGCTACTTCCGAAGTTTTGAATTCAGCTAAACCCGCAACTGCACCACTCCGCACGACTTCATTCCAACCCGCCTTTTCTTCTAAAACGGATTTTAGCAGCTTTAATACCTTGTCTTCCTTGGGTTTCTCTTCCAAGTTTGCAGATGCGATCGCCCCGATCACACGAGAAGCTGCTGCTTCCACGTAGTAGCTAGGATCGCCCTTTTGCACTAATCCTCTCACAGCTCTATAGCTTTCAGCAATTTTAATTTGAGCAAGTGCTTCCACTACAGCTCGTCGGACGTAAGCATTTTTATCTTTTAACCCAAGAACTAAGCCATCAAAGGCTTGGTCTAAATTGATTTGCGCTAGTTGTTTCGCGGCTTCCACACGCACACCCCACAATGGGTCATTTTTTAGCGCTGCAGATAGTGATTTTATTGCTTCTAACCCACCTTTTTTTGCTAAAGCTACTGCTGCATAAATACGCGAAATCGGGTCGGGATCAAATTCTAACTGTGCTTTTAACTCTGATATTGGATACTCTAACGCTACTGTTTTCAGATAATTATTCTCAACATCAAAGCTAATAAATTGGGGCTTATTTTCTAGGGGAAAGTAGAAGCTTTGTTCACGTTCATTTACCCGCACGGTGAAAGTTTTGAGTGCTGTTAGCGGTAGCGGGGCGTTTAGCCCGTATTGAGTGCTGAGTTTTCCATTACTTCTAACTCCTAACTCCTGACTCCTAACTTCTTCCTGTTGGGTATAGCCAAAACCAATAGGTATTTTTAAATCAAACAAATCCTTACTGCCATTTGTACCTTCAGCAGCTTGTGTTTGAGTTACCGTGATTTTTGCCAAATTAGCATCCCCATCCCAAGAGTAAGCTACTTTAAAATCGGGATGACCACCACGAAAAACATATTGGTCAAAGAGGAATAAAAGATTATGTCCGGTAGCCTTTTCAATCGCCCTAAGTAAGTCTACTGTTTCTACGGTTTTGTGGGCATTATCTTGAACAAATGTTTGGATAGCCTGCCAAAACAATTCATCTCCTAATTGGGCCCGAATCATGTGATAAACACAAGACCCTTTCTCGTAAATGTGGCGATCGTAAAGCTCAATAGCTTCCCGGTAAACATGTGTTACCATCGGGCGACGATAGCGACTGCTATCTTCACTTAAGTAACGACGAGCTTCTAATAAACGATAGTAAGCTGCTTCTTCGAGACTATATTCCTGTTCTGTCCACATCACCTCAGAATAGGAAGCCATGCCTTCCTTAATCCAAGCATGAGACCAATGCTTAATCACCACCAAATCACCAAACCACTGGTGCGCGAGTTCGTGGACGACTAAACTTTCAGTATTGCGGTTATCTAAAGCGGCGCGTTCATCCAGCAAGCATCTATCTGTTAATAGTGTTGTGGAAGTGTTTTCCATCCCGCCAAAAATGAAGTCATCGACGCAAACCTGAGCGTATTTTGGGAAAGCATAAGGATAGCCATACTTTTGGCTTAGAAATTCGATCATGCGGGGAGTTTTGCCCATGCTGCGTTTAGCATCTTCCTCCCGTCCCTTTTCTACATAGTAGGTAACTGGTTTACCGTTCCACTCATCCTGAATTTCGGCAAAGTCACCTACTGCTAAAGTCATCAAGTAGGTAGGATGAACTTGTTGCTGTAACCAATGGTAAATTTTGTAATCACCATCTTCTATGGTGTTAATCAATTCACCGTTGGAAATTGCCACCAGAGGGTTGGGGACACGAACGCGAATTTCTGAAGTAGACAGTTGTCCTGGATAGTCAAAGCAGGGGAACCAAAAGCGAGAGTCTTCGTCTTCTCCTTGAGTCCAAACTTGAGTTGGCTTGTTTGGGTAGTGCTTGTCTGGTTGAATAAAGTAAAGACCGCGCTGCGGTTTTGCCACTGAATAGGCGATCGCAATCAGCAAGCTTTTACCAATTTGGGTCACCTCAGCAAGTTGGATGGAAAGCTGTTCCCCGTCGTAGTCAAAATTTTGTGGCACCTCGTCCACCTGTACAGACTCGATATTCAGGTTGACAGCATCCAAAGTCAAACGGTCAATGCCATTACGGATTGGTAAGAGGCGAATGCTACAATTGCCCTGATAGCAAAGCTTTGGGATATCCAAGCTGAGATCGAGAAAAATATGCTCTACCTGTCCGGGGCGATCGGGGTTGTAGTGTGGTCTTGCTCCCGGTAACTCAAAAGGTTTGTGTACGTTGTTATTATCTGTATCAAAATAAGACTTCGACATTGATCCTTACTGACCTTGTAATCCTGAAAAGTCTGGCTTGGCTGGACGTAGTTAAGCAAAATAGCGGTGTCTAAATATATTTCCCAAATCAACAGGGCATTATGGAGGTGAGAATTCCCTTTTGGGATTGGGGGATTAAAATTAATCTCACCCGAATTTCCGAAGGTCGGCTGGCGATCTTTGGACTTTTTTCCATATCCCTCCCGCATTTACTTTCACTGATGTTTTGCACTTTTTTGTCATCGAGTCAAGAATCTCTTGCACCTCGATAAATTTTTATAAGTACAAACACTCCTAATTATTCTTATATAGGACTCTGATTTGATTTTTGAAAACATACTGAGACTGAAAAGCCTGTTTCTCAGGGTTTTATCTGAAATTTTGTTCAAAAATCAGACAGGAGTCCTATAACTTAGGATAGCTTGCCTCTGTTGAGGAGGCTATTTTGTTTTAAATGAACAGCATATCATTTGCCGATTCGCTCCCCATCTCGTGGAAGTATTTTTTAGAGTAATTATTTTAGACTGCTAACTTATAGGACTACTAATTTTATCAGTAAATACCGATCAATGAGCGGAAATTATTAATAAATCCGAAAACTCTACAGTGACACTTGTATAAATCTCGGTGACAATCTGAGCAAAAGAGGATAACAAAATGCCTGAAAGTAAATCCAAGTTTTTCATTCCTGCTGTTGGTGCTGCTGTACTTATCGCAGGAAGCATAGCAGCTTATACGTATTTTAAACCCCCATCAGGAGCTAGCTCAAACGCTCTAGGCAGCGCTAAACTAGTACCTTCAACAGCATTTATGGCAACTTATATTACTACTGACTCTCAAGCTTGGGCAAAGTTACAGCAGTTTGGCACTCCAGAAGCACAAAAATTAGTAGCAAAAGGTCTGGAAAATTTCAATAAGCAAGTGTTCAGTGACAATAACGTTTCTTATGAAAAAGACATAAAGCCTTGGGCTGGTAGTGTAATGATTGCTGTATTACCACCTAATCCTGTAAAGCCGACGCAGTTAAAAGCACCTTTTCAAGCACCTAATGCGCCAATCAATGTACAGCAAGAATCAAATATCTTGATTGTAGTGGGAATCAAGGACAAACTCAGCGCCTTGAATTTTGCTAACAAATTAAAGTCACAAAAAGGTGTAAAATTCCAGGAATCTGACTATAAAGGTCAAAAAATTATAGAAACTACAGAAAATAGCAAGCCAACATATAGCGTAGTTTTAAATAATAGTCACTTAGTATTAGCACCCGAAAAGCAAGCTGTAGAAAAAGCAATTGACACCTTTAAAGGAGAGTCTTCTTTTGCCAGTAAAGAAGGTGCAAGTAGTATTCTCAACAAAGGAGTGGATGTCAAAAACAGCCTCGCCCAAATTTATGTACCAGACTATGCAGGCATGGTACAGCAATTAGCAGCCGGAAGCCCGCAGACAAAGCAGTTACCTCCACAAGCTCTGGTGCAACTCAAGCAGATAAAATCTGTGGTGGCGGGTATTGGTGTTGATGATGCGGGAGTACGGGTAAAAGCGATCGCCAATTTAGATCCGCAACTCAATAAATTTCAGTATCAATCAAGTCCTGGAAATATAGTTGGGCAATTTCCTACTGGTACTTTTGCTCTGATTAGCGGAAATGGTATCAGCCGTGGCTGGGAAACGCTAGTAGAAGAGTCAAAAAATTATCCAGAAATGAAACAAGGTCTTGAACAGGTGCGAGGACAATTGAAATTTGTCAATATTGATCTGGATAAAGATATTTTTGGCTGGATGAATGGGGAATTTGCCTTTGGTGCGATTCCATCTAATCAAGGGGTATTAGCAAATGTTGGTTTTGGAGGTGCTTTAGTATTTGATACTACCGATCGCAAAACTGCTGAAGCCACCTTGACAAAATTGGATACCCTTGTCAAAACCCAACAAATCAACGTCGCCAACAGAAATATTGGTGGGAAAGACGTAACGGAATGGCAAATCCCTAGACAGGGAGCTTTATTGTCACATGGTTGGCTCGATCAAGACACTGTATTTGTGGCTCTTGGTGGCCCAGTTGCTGAAGCGATCGGCGATCGCAAGAATCTATCTCTCGACAATAGCGATACCTTCAAAGCCATTACGGGTTCTTTGCAAAAGCCCAACGGCGGCTATTTCTACATGGATATGGACACAACTCAAACTGTGCCCTTGATTAAGAGTTTAATCTCATCTGACGCCAACGCTATCACCATACTGAGTTCCATTCGTGGTCTTGGTTTTACCGCCACTAGCCCTGATAAATCTATCAGTCAATTGGAGATGTTGTTAGCTCTTAAGCCAAATACTGCAAAATAGGGCATTAAAAAGAGGCAGAGGGGCGGGGTGCGCGAGGCTGCGGGGAAAATTCTCCCTTGCTTCTTCCACACTCCCACAATTCAATTTGCTTCTAGACTGGCGTCCAACAAGTATGTCATAAGTAGAAAAAGCTGTTAAATGCAAAATGATTTATGACCCTTGCTGTAAATACTACTCCTGGCTTCGCTTCCCGTTTGGTAAATGGCGTACTGGCAATCAAACCTTTAGCCGACCTAGCCAAACATCAAGCTAGACAAATGATGATTAAACGTGCCGAGAGAATTGGTGTGCCTTGGACGCAAGAAGTCAAGACACTACAGGCGCTTGATTGGAAGGCTGATCTAGCTCAAGTGCAAAATCCTCAGCTTTCCTACCCCGATTACTATGTCACCTCATTCCATGCCTACGAAACTGGAAATCTCAGTTGGCAAGCCGCTTTTGAGGTAGAACCTGCTGCTTACGCTGTCCACGCTAAGATTTGGCAGGGCGCTGAAGAAGCGCAAGGCGATCCCATGCTGCGCCAAAGTTACCACAATATTCTGAAAAGTCAAATTTCCAATAAGCCGCAAGACATTTTAGATGTAGGGTGTGGTGTTGGCTTGAGTAGTTTTGCCCTACAAACAGTTTATCCCCATGCTAAAATTACAGGCTTGGATTTATCTCCCTACTTCTTAGCCGTTGCCAATTACCGCGCCCAACAACGTCAAGCTAAAATAAACTGGCTTCATGCCCAAGCGGAATCTACCGGGCTACCTGATGCTTCTTTTGATTTAGTTTCCATTTTCCTGATGTGCCACGAATTACCCCAATCGCCAACCCGACAGATTTTAGCCCAAATGCGGCGCTTGCTGCGTCCAGGTGGCTACTTGGCAATCATGGATATGAATCCAAAATCTGAAGTTTACAAAAAAATGCCAGCCTACATTTTGACTTTGCTCAAAAGTACTGAACCGTATTTAGATGAATATTTCGCTTTGAATATTGAGCAAGCTATTGTTGAAGCGGGTTTCCAAACTCCCACAATCACTAACAATACGCACCGTCACCGCACAGCGATCGCTCAGGTGAGTGGTTGATTTCTCTCTACTGCTCTGGGCAGCAATACCACCTTTGCTGCTGCTAGGCTACTACTACTGTCGAGTGCCATTTGCCCCACCTCTGTTAAAGTTGCTGATGTTCTTTATCATCGGCGCAATATCTGGTATCTTAGCCCTTAGCCTCGAATGGATTTTTGAAACTGTAGTCAACAGGGTTGTAGACTGGCATCAGATCAAGCTATGTCTGCCGACAAGTAGCTGCGCGTCTACGCTTCCTGGAATAGCGTTGCGGCAGCTTGTGGAAGTAGGCCCAATTGAAGAAGGCTGCAAGTTTGTAGCGGTTGTTGTCCTAACCTACTATTTGCAACGCAAGTATCGATTATTTGCATCTACCGTTTTCCTCTTCACCATAGCTGTTGCCCTTGGATTCACTGCCGAAGAGAATTGGATTTACCTTTTCCACGATACAGCGTCAATTCTAGACCGTATAATCGGTATGCCAGTCCACGCCATGTTCTCTGCACCTTGGGGATATGCTTTAGGAATCTATATTTCCTCCAACACTCGGTTAAATCAAGACAAAAAGTTCATTTTTAGGGCTTGGCTAAATTCTGTAATCTGCCATGCCCTAGTTAATGTCTTATCAAGTGCTTGGCGTTACTCACTACCTTTAGGTTTCCTGAGTTATGCTTTATTCCCGTTTCTTTTGTGGATGTTTTGGCGACTAGAACAATTACTGCGAAAAGTGCAAGGCAAACCCGTCATTACCCTGATTTCAGGCCATACGCCCCAACACCGTTACTGGCAGAGGAGTTTAGTGCTGTTTGCCCTCGTAATGGGTGGAAATGCTATTTTTGGGCTGTTTCTCTTAGCCAGGATTCTTAGTCCTTTAAGTCCGTCGAAGCTTTTTGATACTGATATTTTGTGGTTTATAATTAGTCGCTTTTTACTAAATCTCTTTTTTGGAGTTTTAGCTTGGGGTGTTTATCGCTATTTGCGACATTCTGCTCGTCGTCGGTATTTTTAAAATATCATTTAGAAAAATGCTAGGGGGTTTCTATGCAAACAACTCCAGTGTGTTGGACGACTGCTGATTTAGAACTATTTGCTGGCGATTCTCGTTCCGAGATACTTCGTGAACGCAGAAATCGCTATGAGATTATTGATGGAGAACTATTTGTGACCAAAGCACCTAACTGGGATCATCAGACGAGCTGCGTCAATATTGCTACAGTTCTTAAGATTTGGTCAGATGAAACTGGTTTAGGTGAGGCTGCGTAGATGCAAAGCAGCTTGTCGTCAGACATCGCACCTGGAATTATTTTCTCAAATTCTGACAATGTGATCCCTGATGTGGTATGGGCAAGCCATGAACCCTTAAAAAACTTACTAGATGAAGCTGGACATCTCACGAGCGCACCGGAGTTAGTTGTAGAGGTTTTATCCCCCGGTGAAAAAAACGAAAAACGTGACAAAGAAACAAAGCTAAAGCTGTACTCGGTACAAGGGGTTCAGGAATATTGGATTTGCAATTCTATACACAAGAAAGTTGAGGTTTATCGACGTGAACAGGCTGCATTAAAGTTGGCAGCTACTTTATTCAGTCAAGATGAGTTAACAAGTCCTTTGCTACCTGGTTTCAACTGCTTAGTTAGTAAACTTTTTTAGTGGCATTGGGGAGCCAGTGCGTTGGGCGGCTCTGCCGACTTGAAGCAACTGGCGTCATGGGGATGATATAAATTCCCTACGTCCTATGCCTAAATTTTCAATTACCTAAATCCTTGCTAATACTGGCTGACTCGCGGCTGCGCTGACTGAATTTGATTCAGATTCAGTACAGTAGATTTCGCAGGAGTTATTGGGACTTTCAATCAGTTTCACTTTGTAAAGTTTAGCTCCTAATTCTTGAATAGGCGATCGCACTAAATTACTAATGTAAAAAGCGATATTCTCAGCAGTCGGCACAACTTCGGCAAAGTAGAGAATATCTTTGTTTAAAAAGGTGTGATCGAATGGCTCTACCACATAATCTTCTATTATTTGATTCAAAGCACCTAAATCAACAATCATCCCAGTCCGTGGGTCAATTTCCCCTTTCACAGTGACTTCTAAATGATAGTTGTGTCCGTGACCGTGGGGACGAGCGCACTTACCATAAACAAGCGTGTTTTCTTCGTTACTTAGGTTAGGGTGAGCTAGCCGATGGGCGGCGCTAAAGTGAGTACTGATGGTAAGGTAAGCTTCCATTGCGTTTCCCATATAATCTGCCCAAAGTTCAGGATGTTCAAATAACTGCACACGGACTAAAGGCAAGTGTGGTGCTAGTCGCTGCCAGATAATCCGTGCAATATTCTCAGTGGTGGGCAGAGTTTGTTGAAATTCTGCCCACGCATCATTGAGATAAGAGAAGTCCAATTGACTGGTAACTTCCCGTTTAATTACATGTTTCACATCAGATAAGTTCAACACCATGCCATATTCATCCAATTCTCCGGCTAGGGAGATAAATAAGACATAGTTATGTCCGTGTCCCGGAAATCTAGAGCAAGCACCAAATTTATTAATATTCTCAGCTTCACTCAGTTCTGGCAACCAATAACGATGACTTGCCGAAAACTGGGCGCGGCGATTAACAATACATTGCATGAGTATATTTGGAAATAAAACTTCAAAAATCTTAATTTTTTCCCACTTCCAGCATAAACTAATTTCTTTGTCATTTGCCATTTCTGAATAACTATACTTTTGCAGTTTTTCCACTTCCGTGACAAGTAATAATACTCTTGATCTGATCTGACTTTTCACGGGATGTGGAAAAGGTCATTTTGAGGGTTTCCCAAGCCTTGATTTTTGCGTTAGCTATTTTCATTAACTCAGAGCTATTGAGAATTAGACTGTGGAAAAAGCCACGCTTTTTCGGAGCTTGACGACTTACCGTGAAAAGTCAGTTTGATTTATGGGTTGTAAAGTCAATTTGGATAGGGAATTTTCGAGATGTGTGTACACCGTAGGCTTCTAGGAGAGAGAAATAGAAGTGAGGTTTTTCAGATACCGTGAAAAGTCAGATGATCTGAGTTGCAGAACCAACAGGACTTCAAAAAAATAAAACATAGAGTAAACTCCCTCTAATAATGATTATTTTCTCATACGGATGGGGTGAGGAATAGGGAGCCGACAGCTGCCTATTCCTCACCTCCTATTTGATAATAATTATCATGAGAGTAAGCTATTTCACCGCAAGTTCCTAATTTCAGTTGCACTCAAAGCACGATTATAGATGCGGACTTCATCAATTAGTCCATTGAAACGGTCACCCAATGGTGTCCCTTCAGCATAGTTCTCCGCTGCACCAATAGTTACTGGATTGTTATCTATTAATAGGTTGCCAGTAACCGGACTAGCACCAATTTGAACACCATCAACATAAAGACGGAGCATACTGCCATCGTATGTCCCTACCAGATGTACCCAACGATCAGCAGTTGGTAAACCTTTGTAAACATCACCTTCACCATTAGTGGTGCCTAATTCCCATTTATAGGTAGTTACTTTATTTCGCGTACCAAACCCCAAAAAGAATTGATCGGGATGGACAAGGGTGCCAATCTGTCTATTTACAACAGCCTGAAAACCCACTGGTTGACCATTTGGACGTGCCCAGGCTGAGACAGTGATTTGATTACTCATAGAGTTAAGACTAGCTGAAGCAGGTATACTGGCATGGGAGCTATTCTTTCCACTCACTTGAAGAGCTTGGCCATATAGCCCAACCGTTCTGCTAGAATTAATCAACGATCCGTTATTATTATTGCCAGAACTGTCTAAAACAGTATTACCTGTTGCTTCTTCAAATTTCCAATAGCCTATTAATCCAGTTGAGCTATCATTATCGGAGTTGAATTTTGAACTGTTAATATTTTGAGCATAAACTCGAGATCCTGTCCCAGCAGTAAAGCCAACAAAGGCTTGGGAACCGAGAACAGAAGTTAAATCAATCTGGTAGGAAAGTGCTGTTGTGGCAGTTGGAAGTTTAATCGAATTTTGGGAAAGGAAAACATCCGGTTTGTCGGTATTGCCATTGTACTCAATCCAAGCATTAATTGGCTTACCGGAGTTCAGATCAATTGGTATACCTAAGTTGGAATCAGTGACAGTACTGGTGGTTGCAAGCGCAGCAGTCACATTACCATCTCGCAGCACAGCAATGTTATTGTTGTTATGATCTGTTGCATTTTTAGAAGTGTCAAACTTGCTCGCCAGACTTTTAGTAATAGGGGTGACAGTTCCGCCATAGCCTAAATTGCCACCACTACTACCGTTAGCACTGACCTTTGCCGGACTATTTTGCAGCACAAAGGTAAATCCATCTCCTCCAAGAGTTCCACCTGTCAATTGAAATTGGAACTGGATTTGAAAGGAGGTGTTAGTAGTGAATGCAATCGGAGTGGTGTAGAAAATAAACATTTACTTTGAGGACTCTCGAATAGACTTGTACGAAAGTCATCATGACACGAAAGAGGAAGAAATCCTTGAAACCATCTAAATTCCGCAAGTATGGGATTAGGGGTATGACTTTTTTAAAGTATCACATCAAAAGCACATTCAATTAGAGTAAGTAGGTCGGTCTAAATAATTATCATTGGGATACTGAGTTTTGGGTAAGGCTGGGATTTCTGTAAGGAGCGATTGCAAAAATCAAAATAACTAATACCCCATGCCCAATGCCCAATGCCCCATGTCCATTAACCGACCTTCCGCACTTCAATATGTAATACATCGATATTCAAAAATATTTCCTAATAATGCTCAATTATTAAGTATTAATACTGACAATTATTGGGGATTTGTGATTGCTATTTAACCACCATTAGCCAGATGTTGGAAATCTTCGTGTATTACACGATGAAGTGCGGAATGTGGGCATTAACTTACAGACGCTTGCGCTTCACAGTGTAATCTCGTAGCTATGCGGAATAGTTCGTGACCTGTGTGTAAATAACGCTCATCATAGTTCAAAGGAAAATAACCTAATTCATCAAGTCCATCTGCTACTTGATCGAGGCTGTAGTAAAGGTGAGCGGCTGTTCTTGCTAAACTAGGCGGATTCGGTAGAGAACGAAAAGTAATTTGTGCCTGCTTAAGGTCATCTCGACAGGTTTTTAAGTATTCTTGAAATTCATCTAACAACTCATCATCAAAGGGATCAGCAGCTAATTGCTCCATTTGTTCTTCTAACGAATAAAGAATGGTACAAAGCAAGCGATTTACTGGTTGGTAAACTTGGCGTAGCCATTCCTCAACTTGCTCGTCAACATCGCGTCCAGTTTTTCGTGTAGTCTGGTAATGCTTTTGCGCTGATGCTGTACGCTGTTGGCGATCGCTATTTAATTTTTGAGAGTCATCTTGCAGTTGTTGGTCATAATCGCGGCGATTTTGGTTGTCGCCTAAGACTTCATAAGCTGCATTGATGCGGATTATCTGCTCTTGATCGGCTGTTTCCTGATTGCTATCGGGATGAAATAACTTAACCAAGCGGCGATAGGCTTGCTTAATCTCCGCAAGGCTTGCACTTGGACTAACTTTGAGAGTTTCGTAATGGTTAGAAACGTGCTTAGAATTGACCATTAATTCAATTTATCGTTAGCTGATGCTAGCGGCTAACCTTGTTTCCAGGTCTTGGAACAACGGTGTACTCAAATATCTCTCACCAAAACTGGGCTGAATTATCACAATTAAACGTCCCTCATTTTCTTGACGTTGGGCAACGCGAATTGCTGCACATAAAGCTGCTCCACTGGAAATACCAGATAGTAGCCCCTCTTCTTTTGCCAAACGCCGACTATAAGCGATCGCTTCTTCATCGGTGACGGTAATCACTTCATCAATCAATTTTATCTTGAGAACTTGCGGAATGAACCCAGCCCCAATTCCTTGGATTTTGTGTGGCCCTGGCCGTCCCCCAGATAAAATTGGGCTATTGGATGGTTCAACAGCGATCGCCTTAAAACTAGGCTTGCGTGCTTTAATCACTTCTGCTACACCAGTGATCGTACCACCTGTGCCCACGCCTGCCACAATCATATCTACTTGTCCATCGGTATCTTCCCAGATTTCAAGAGCTGTAGTTTCCCGATGCACTTTTGCATTGGCTGGATTGCGGAACTGCTGCAACATATAAGTATTTGGCATAGTATTAACCATTTGTTGTGCCCGCCCAATTGCCCCACTCATACCTTCCATCCCTGGCGTTAGTTCTAGTTCTGCTCCGTAGGCCCGCAACATCGCCCGGCGCTCTGCACTCATCGTCTCTGGCATTGTCAAAATTAACCGATAACCCTTAGCAGCTGCTGCCATTGCTAGGGCAATTCCTGTGTTTCCAGAGGTAGGTTCTACCAATACTGTCTTCCCAGGAGTAATCAGCCCTTCTTCTTCGGCAGCGTTAATCATACTCACCCCAATCCGATCTTTGACTGATGCCGATGGGTTCATACTTTCCAATTTCACCACAATTTTTGCAACACATCCTTCTGTTTGGGGAATGCGGTTCAACTGCACTAGGGGTGTACGACCAACCAGTTCTGTAATGTTACGAGCAATTCGCATAATTTAGCCCTTAGTTATTAGTTATTAGTCAGAAGTCATTTGTCAAAAGTCATTTGTGATTAGTCAATAATAATTGGTAAGCCAAGTCCTGTTTGGCTTTATGGTTCCCCCAGGATAGGCAGGTTTTCAAACCTATTGAGCTTGGTGTTAGCATTAGCGAAATCTCGTAAAGCTAACGCCCCAGATCCGGGGTTTCAAAGCCTCTCCTCAAAATGAAGAGAGGTGATTAGTCTACTTTAGGGCTTTCCAAACATTCTCTAAGGGCGAAATAACAAATGACTCTTGAGTAAATGTAGTACATGAGATGCGGAGGTTTGGAGAGGAGTGTACTTCATTTACAAAATGCAGACTAGCCCTTTCAAGGTGACTAATAAAATCTTTTTTTTCTCTGCACCCTCCGCATCTGAAGCGGTTAAAAAATCTTTTTTTAACCTTATTAGGTACAGACAACACAGAGTTAAGAGGTTAAAGATAAAGAGTAGTTTATTGAAAAAATTTTTACCCACCTTGAAAGGGCTAGTTCTAAACTTATAACTCACAACTCATAACTCATAACTTTTCTAGTTTACACCGATTAACTACTGGTGTTTATTTTTTGTTGCTACCGAAAACAAAAAGTCCCGCCTGATGGCGGGGAGCAATAGAGTTCAAAATTGTCTGTGGATAGTCAACACTTTAAAAGGTGAAAGTTGTTCTGAGCGTACCGATAATCGCATCATCGTTATTGCTATTTTGACCAGGAGAGGTCAACCAGATTACACCAGGAGTAATTGAGACGTTATCTGACACGCGATACTTGTAGAAGCCTTCAAAGTGATAAGGTATATCATTACCAGTACCAGCAAAAACTGCTCGGTTACGGGAATAAGGTTCTGCACCAGCAAAGACACCTAAAACGTTACCCTTTTTACCGAAATCAGGTAAGGCTACCCCAAGACCATAGCTCCAAGCTTGATAATCATCATTTGCGCCGAAGCCGATGACATCGTGGTAAGAGACGAAGCCACTAATTGACAGCTTGTCGCTAGGTCTAAAGGCAGCCGACACACCGTAGGAATTGCTGGAAGCTGCGCCTAGTAGAGTGTTAGCTTGTTGAGTACCTACTGCAACAGAAGATGCAAAAGCGTTGTTTACGTTTGATGAAGTACCGGAGTCAAACAACAAACCGCCTGCGCTATATCCGTGGACGTAGGTAGCAGCTAAAGCCAAGCGATCGCCAACACTAAAGTTCAACTGTCCAAGAGCTGCGTAGTCGCCATTGGTTAGACCTGAACTGAGACCAGGATTATTAGCATCCGTTGCTAAGTAACCCGCAGTTATTGAGCTATTTCCTAGAATACCCTGACCTCTACCAAGGGGTAGATTGAGCGCTATACCTGCACCACCACCAATCCGATAGATAGGACTTTCAGAAGCAAAGGTAGATAAAGCACCGTTACCGCCATCAGTTTGATCAAAAAAGTAAGGATTATTGACGGCTGTATAATGGCTGTGCCGTCCACCACTAGCTGCGATGTAAACTTGGGCTGGGCCTATGGGAACTTCATAAGTCAAACGATCTATATTGACACTGTTGTTACCACCCTGATTACCAACTTGAAACGTTTGTGTACCTTCAGCAGTAGTGAGAGCACCACCACCGTTATCAAATTGTCTAAAGGCTGCTGCATTACCTGCTGCTAGACGTGTGTGTAAAATGTCTCTACCAGTGAAGCTGGTTTGCAAGTCTAAACGTACCCGATCTTGGAAGACGGTGTTGTTGTTGTCGCCGGTGTCACCCCCAAACACATCACTAACTGCAAAAATGGCTTCACCAACTAGTTTGGTGGTAGTGGAGAACTGATTAGCTTCCAATTCAGCAGTCCGCGCTTCTAAGGAATCTACGCGGCCGCGTAGGGTCGCTAATTCTGCCGAAAATTCTTCTTGTAACCGTTGTAAAGTAGCTAAATCTTGTTTCGTAACTAGGTCAGCTGTTGCTGTGGCAATTAATTCGTTAACCCGATCCAAACAAGCATTCAAACCAGCAGCAAATTCATAACGAGTCAAAGCACGATTACCGCGATAAGTAGAATTTGGGTAACCTGCAATACAACCATAACGCTCAACCAAGGACTGTAATGCTTGGAATGCCCAATCGGTGGGTTGTACATCGGAAAATTGGGAAACCGATGTTACTTGAGACTGAGAATTATTTTGGTTGCCTTCGTTGCTGTAGCGATTAACTTGATCAATGGTTGTTTGAGCCAATATTTCTGGCTGTTGGGTAACTTCAGTTACACCTGGTTGTGCGGCTGGTGATACTTCAGTGGTTTTGTTTGGAGCCGCCATTGCTGTTGCCGAAACTAACAATGTTGCTCCTAAAACTGCTGGGCTAACCACTAAAGATTTCCACAATATACTAGACATCTTCTCTTTACTCCTCACACCTTGTTTAGATAATTGGTTTCGTTGCACCTAATTCTCAAAAATGCGACATCTCATTGAAACCTGTGGATGAGGCATAGTTGCCACTACTACAATTTTAGTTTTTGCAAAGCTAATAAACGATTAACTTAGGGTTAAAAACTTATCTGATTAACTTATGCAAAAACATATCTTTATATCATAACATTATAAAACATCGGATCTAGATGACAAGATTGGAGTGATCGCCTTAAGAACTGTCACACATAATTATCTAAATATCTAAGCAGGGAGTAAACTTTAGGGCATTCGCTCGCTAGGTAGGCTAAACTGCTCCAAGGTTAGACACTTAGCACATTGTCAGTAAAAATCCCTTCTTGCACTTAGACCTACTGAACTTCGCACATTAATTAAAACACATTGACTCAGCTATACAAATTTAGGCAAAGCCTTTATACGGGTAGTTTATCTGCTATTGTGATCGCAAACACCAGCTTATGAATCAAGAGTTTTGAAACCAGCGCACTCCAAACCAAAACCTGTACTTTTAATCTTAAAGCTTGCTACACCCTGCGTCTCTCGTCGCAGTGACTTCCAGTTAACTACTTAAAGATGTCAGAATAATTACTTAGTTAATTTGGGAAATCGCCTGCGCTAAATCAAAGTCAGCCTGCGTCAGTCCACCTGCATCATGTGTTGTGAGTGCAATCTTCACTTTGTTGTAGGAAACCTCTAAATCTGGATGATGTCCTGCCGATTCCGCAGGCTCCACTAGCTTATTGACAAACTCAATTGCTTGGATAAAATTCTTGAATGTGCGGGTAATCTTCAAGTTGGAGCCTTCAACAGTCCAACCTGACAGAACCTTTGCACTTTCTTGAATTTCCGCCTCAGTGAGTAGTTGTGCCATATAAAGAAATTCCTAGTTGTATTATTTGGGATATATCATAATATTTCATCAAATAAAATCTCTTTTGTTTTCTATAGAGAAATCATGGGAGGATCAACTAGGGAATAATGCCTGTGTGTATATTTAAATCAGACTTAATATATAGATGTTATTGCTCACATCTGCTCAGAAACCAAATTTTGATGCAAGATATTTTTATTTTTTATAAAAGTTAAACAAGTTGGCTTTGCCGCCCTAGGCATCACCATCTAAGTTTTTAAAAGCAAGCATTAATAAAATAAAAGTTATCTATAAAAAAAACTATCCGCTCTGAGTTATATCAGGTGATCTAACTCAGAGCGGTCTAGCGGGTCTTCAGGTTGCAACCAGACTGCCGGAAGGAACTCCGAGCTTGCCTAGCTACTTGAGCTAACTTAGTATCTCAAAGATAACTAAGGCTAACTTTTAGAGAACAGCCCCGGCACACAGCCGGCTAACTGCAACCTGATGACCCATGCATTTACTACTTTCTATCATGGGCATCACCTCCTTGTTGCCTAAGCGGTCTTAGTTTCAAAAAAGCAGAGCCTTTGCTCTGGGTTTATAACCTTCATTTAAGATAACACATAAATTTAGAGATATAAACGATATAAAAAAAAATCCCCCACCAAAAGGCGGGAGATGACTGGAGAATGGGGAATATTGACACTTTCTTGGCTTATGCAAAAAAGATTATTCAATCTGGTTGGTGTCAATTTTCGGTAACCACAACCCTGATTTAAGTCATGGGTTGGCTTTTAATATTAGAGAGCGTTACCGCGAGGTAGAACTTCCTCGGGGAATACAAATTGTTCGTGGGGTTGATCTTGAGGAGCCATCCAAGCGCGGATAC
>NZ_CAXTNE010000040.1:36064-39879 GCF_964245445.1 uncultured Nostoc sp. | reverse complement strand
AAGCTCAAGAAAAAAACCGCCTTGAACAGCTTCAAGAAGAACAAGGCAACACGGACTCTAAACACTCAGGGGGTGCTGGCGCTTCTGGCGGCAACTCAGGTGCAGGTAAATCTGGCACATCAAAAATTTCTGCCACTGGTACACCTGATGATATCGAAAAAGTTGATCAGGAGTAAAGCTGACTCCGACGACGAGTCAAGTTTTAACTGCGTCGGCTCTCATTAGTAACTAAACTCAACAATGGTGGATTAAATACCTTATTATTTAGTCCACCATAGCGATCACAACTAACAACAACTAACATTATTTACAGTGCTGATCCTAAGTAGTTCTAGGAAGAAACCTGAAAAATCTACTAGTACTATATCTTAAACACCAACTGCTGTTGCTTCAGGTAGTCCTGCCTCTGCAAGTAAAACTTCTAGCTCTAAGAAGCCAGAATCGATGGGGAATAAAACAGCAGCTTTAGCAGCAGAACAAATGATTAATTAGGCTTACCTGTAATCGTGAATGCTGCCCAGTAGTAAGGATGATTATAAAGATTTTTATCTGATGCCATTTTACTATTTCTATATAGTTGTGTCGCTAAATAAGTTTGAATTCGTACTTCTTCAGGATGCAGATTATTCAAGACATCTTCATACCATTTTGTAAGTTCTCCAGCAGTTAATTCTTTCAGCCATCGGGTTGCTTCAGCCAAGGCAGTAACTGCTGATTTATTGGGCTGTAATCGTCGGTAAAACTCTATCATTACCAAGGCACTAGCTGAAGATTCTACACTCCAGAGAGTACTTACTACATGAGGAACGCCTTGACTCACAAAACCAGTTACTAAACTTACATATTCGCTGCTGATAGTGTGGTTGCTAGTAGTTAAGTTTTCACAAGCAGAGAGGGTAATAAGGTTGTAACTTGCTAGATTTTGTTGGCAAATTTCATCTAGAGTAAGTTTGTTTTCACCTGCCAATGCTAATTCTGATTTTTTGGGTTCAGCCAAGTTATTAATGACATTACCTGTAAAATGAAAGATGTTGTAATTATCAAATAAGGCGTTTTCAACAACATCTTTCGTAGCTTCTGAACCCTGAATTCGTTGGATATTATTGAACATCTGGCTAACAACTTCCGACTCAAGTTTGGCAAACTTCAGTGTGGGAGAACCTGTATTTTCTGGATGTTCAACACTGAGCAATAATTGATTTTGCCACTGCCAGATATCTTCAGTTCTTATTGATAAACCTATTTGGGCACTAGGTAGATAGGTAACGCTGAAATTTGACTCCACATTCGGCAATTCTTCCGACGATGGGGAAGAAAGATGGAAAAGTGTATGAATGGGCAATCTATACAAGTCACGGTGAGGAATTAAAACCAGTTGGGTGATGCCTTCGAGTTCCTGTGCAATTGTGGAAATATTCAGAATTTCATACAATTGTGACAGCTTCTGTTCCATATCAACTCGCCAAGAATGCTGGCTTTTACTTTCTTTGTCTTGGGCCGTGGTGCGATATTCTTGGTATTGTTGATGCCAATCTTCTAGCCAAGTTTCAAATTCAATTAGGCGTTGTACTGCTTCGGGTAGAGGTAATTCATTGAGACGAATAGCGTCTTCTCTTAAAGGTATTGCCCCAGCATCTTGCATGGGTGTAAATAGCAGGATCGGTGATGGCGCTTGGTCTTTGAGAATAAATGTGTGTAAGGCAACTGGACTAATATGCCAGTAAATAATTGCTGTTGTGGGATTGAATAATTGTTGAATTGCGCCATGATGGGGCGAGTAAATATTATCATTCCAGCTAGAAAGCAGCCAGTTTAAACAAGCATTTTTGCCTTGTTCAGCAATTTCCCAGGCTTCAACTAAATCACCGGACTCTACGGCTAAATCAACTGCCAATTGATCAAAGCCTGCAAATTTCAGGGCTAACTGTTTTTTACTTTCGTCTGAGCGAGTTTCTTCACTCAGTAATTGTCGCAATAAATCTGTACCGCGTTGCAGCAATTCTTGAACTTGTGTTGTTTGTCCCAAACCCATCAGCACTTTGCTCAGAGATTGTAAAACCTCTAGGTGCAACTGGGGAAAATATTCTAGTGTGAGAGTTAGCAGCGCTTGATGGTACTCAGATGCGGCTTTGCGCCAATAATCGCGGGGATTAGTATTTTTTTTGCCTTGGTCGTAGTAAGTATTAGCGATCGCAAAATGCAATCTACCCCAACCTTCTGGATGGGTATCTGTCCGCAGATGCTTTAACCCTTCCTCGTAGCTGGCTAATTTTCCTTCGTAACCCCCCTGTTGTAAGGCGGGATTTCTCGCTGTTATACTACTCGAAATCTGCAATGCCTCAGCATTAACTAAATTACCGATCGCAGTTCCCCGACCTATCCAAGCTTCCCAATAATCTTGTTTAATTTGCAAAGCGTTGTCATAACAGGCGATCGCTTCAACAAATTGTTCTAAATAAAACAATGCTACTGCCTGATTATACCAAGCTAAGTGGAAGTCGGGTTTAATGGCGATCGTTTGTTGATAGGAGGCGATCGCTTCTTGTCTACGTCCTAAGTTGTCTAACGCTATGCCCCGGTTGTACCAAGCTAAGTAGAAGTTGGATTGAACTGACAGTGCTTTATCCCAGGAGGCGATCGCTTCTGACCATCTTCCTAAATTAAACAGTACTACTCCCCGGTCTATCCAAACTTCGTGATACTCTGGGTTAATTTCTAACGCTTTGTCATAGGATATAATCGCTTCTGTAAATTGTTCGCTTACAGCTAGGGCTATGCCACGGTGATACCAGTTTTCTTGGTCTTCTGGTTCCAAATGTAGCGCTTGGTCATAACTAGAAATAGCTTCCGGTAGCCAACCTAACTTCAGCAGTGCCAAACCTTTACTAGACCAAGCTTCTTGGTAGTCTGGCTTGATTTCTATGGCTTTGTCAAAAGAAGCGATCGCTTCTTCAAAATATCCTAATTCTCCGAGAGTTCCACCGCGATTATACCAAGCTTTGTAGAAGTCGGGTTTTAGTTGTGTGGCGGTTTCGTAAGATGCGATCGCTTCATCAAAACGTTCTAAATGGAACAGCGTCAAGCCTCGGTTAAACCAATACTCTGAGAATTCTGGTTGAAGTTTGATGGCTTTGTCATAAGATGCGATGGCGCCTAACAAATCACCTGTTTTCGCTTGGCTTAGACCTTGATAAAACCACCCTTGGGCCTTGGTAACAGGATCATCACCATGTCGCTCAATTATACCTAGGGAATTGCTGCTTTGAACTGCCAAATTAGAAGCAAGTTGCTGAACTAAATTGGTACTTTGATCCAATTTCACCCACAACTCATCTAATGTATTAGCCACATTTGGCTCTAAATTGGTCAAAGTGTTATCCCAGGTTTCCACTGAGGGAGAAGTTGTTAATTCACTTCTTTGTCTAGTAGAAAGGAGATTTGCTCCTGTTGTACGTTGAACAACTTCATCATCATCGAACCTCAGTTGGGCTAATGAGGTGATTGAATCTTCTGCTGCCGGGAGAGGGAAATTTTCGGGTATTGTGGTTTGGGCATCTTCCCTTTCATACTCCAATACCAGTTCCTCTAAATTCTCGGTGAATGTTTCCTCTAAAGAGGCATTTTCAGGCGCTGACGTTATTGGTTCAACATCTGGTAGATCATATTCCCATAATTGCTCACCTAAGCTGCGGATTAACTCTTGCCCAGGCGAGGTTGGGATAATTTCTTCATTGGTTGTGATTTGTACCACATCTGGCTCATCATACTCCCATAACTGCTCGCCTAAATTGCGGATCAGTTCTTCCCCAGGAGTA
>NZ_CAXTNE010000040.1:32620-35964 GCF_964245445.1 uncultured Nostoc sp. | reverse complement strand
TCGCCTAAATTGCGGATCAGTTCTTCCCCAGGAGTAATTTCTAAATCCTCTTCTGGATAATTCTCCTCATCCTCTATCTGTGTGGGTGATTGCATCAGCCGGATGCCAATGTCATAAGCAACATCTCCAATTCTCCCAACACCAAGTTCCCCCAATTGCACCATCTTTGTTGCTAAAAGCGGATTTGGTGCCGGCGAAGCTAGCAAGCTTTCGCCAAACATCACCAACCAGTCTATCCAGCGTTCAGCCGGAATGCGATTTTCTACCCGTTGCAGATACCTCAATGCCCACTGTCGTCCTCGTGCTTGATGCACGCCTTCTAACAATTGGATAAACAATTGTTCCAGATCCGCATTGGTTAGTTCTGGTAGCATCTCCACCAGATTTTGTCCTCTCGCATCCTTGAGAGAACTAGCCTGCTTACTTTCAATGAGGCGCTTTAAAAACCTTCTAAGCGACTGTGATATCCGCCTGAGCATCTGCCACACTATTGGATTTTGTTTTTCTAGATTGTAGCCATCGTTGTGTTAAAAAAATCATCAATTACGTAAAAATCCATTAGATCGGGACAGGGCTTCCGTCGCAGGTTAGCAAAAAATATACAAAACTTCAAGAGTAGAGTATTACAACGTTACAATTCCCCGATTCGACTCTTGATGCCAAGTGGTTAATTTTCTGCTTGCTCTGTGGTCGATTGATCGGCAGGATATAATTGATTGATTAATGCCTGGACAAGCAGTTCTGGATCATCTGTCTCAACGGCAAGCTGTTGAGCAATTTGCTGGCGTAAGTTTTCATCCTGCTGCAACATCACAAACAATTCTTCTAGGGTAACAGTTTGATATTCTCCCTCTGGGGGGTTCTCTGGGGTATCTACTGACTCTAATATGGGGGCGGTTGGCTCAGATGGTATTGTGCTAAAAGCATCTGGCCCTTCATATTCCCAAATAGGTTCGCCTTGATTGCGTGTCAACAACTGCATCCCGATACTATAGGCAACATCTCCGATTTCTCCGATGTTTAACTCACCCAGTTGCACTAACCGTGCAGCTATTTCATTATTGGGTGTAGGTGATGCTAGCAATCTGTCGCCAAAGCGCCTTAACCACTCAACCCAGTCTTCAGTTGGGATGCGATGTTCAATATTATGCAGCCACTTTTGTGCCCACGCTTCCCCTCGTGCTTGATGTACTCCTTGCAAAAGTTCGTTGAAGAGAAATTCCAGATCCGTATCGGTTAGCGGTGGCGCTGGTTCTTTTGGCACATTTCCTCTAGATTTTGAGGCAGTCTGTTTTCCATCGAACAAGCTCTGAAAAAGCTTTTTGAGCCATTGAAATAGCCGCTTGAGCATCTGCTGCACCATTGAGTTTTGCTTATCCTAAGATTGTAGCGATCGCACTGGACTATGGCGCTAGTTCAGTCAATAAAATGTATAGACAGGAAATCTCTTTTTTCCTCTAGGGCATTGGGCATTGGGCAGAAGGGAAAGACTTACTGCAACTTTCCCTCTACTTTCCTGCTTCGCTATTCCTTTGCTGCTCATCTGCTTTGTCCTCTTCTGTGAGCTTTAATATAGCGCTTCTGTGTTGAGTCCAATACAGACCTAACAAGAACAGCCCCTTCCCAACAAGAGAAGGGGAGTAAAATTCAAAGCCTCTCTCCAAAAAGGAGAGAGGGGTGCTTAACAACATTGCTCAACAGTGGCTCGACTGAGTATAGGCGATGTTTAATAATTTAGACTAGGCGATAGTCATATTGACTCGCACGATCATATCGTTGAAATCCTTGTCACCACCACTTGCTAAATCCTCAAAACCAAAAACGTTATTTCCTAACAAGCGAATGTGATCTACTTTATCAGCGTTAGCTCCCAAGAATGGGAAGTAAACTGCTGGATCGTTATTTGGATTGCTATCAAGTAAAGCATCGGGCATACCATTAGTAATAATAAATGGTACAAAGATAGAACCTGGCTGGAAAGTCCCTGTGTAAGTTGCACTACCTTGATTATTAACTGTCAAGTCAATGCCTGCAACACGCCCACGAACTGCGGCTTCACTATAACCAGCCTGTCCGATGAGAATATCTGCCTTACCATCTGAGTTAGTGTCAATGCCACCATTATCATCAGCTACTTGATAGAAGCCGATGAAATTATTGAAAGCTGCTTCTCTGTTGATCGCAAAATCAGCTTTTACCTGACTTGTGACACCGCGCAAATCAATCACTTCTCCTTGGGGGTTTCCTTGCAGATTTGTACCCAGAGGTAATGAATCATTTGTGGACTGAATTTTTACCACCAAATTATTGAAGTCAGCAGCGTTATTGCCAGAGCCATCTTTCCACGCAAGGGAAAAGTCATCATTTTCTAAATCTGTAATCTTTTGCGTTAAAGGATCAGAAAATAGTATGTCTGTGAGTGGAGTTACTCCAGCCCGTACAGCATCAATTGTGCTATTTTTCACCAAATAAAATCTGAAGTTATCACCGGAGTTAAATTCCAACAGATGTGTCAAATTGTCGGTATTAAACCCATTGGGAAGATTGGCAAGAGCAGAGAAAATTACCTTAACTCGGTCTAAAGCTGCTTGGGCATAACCTGCTGCGCCTGGAGCAATACCATTAATGTTACCTTGAGCATCGTCAACGGTAAACACTCCTATTTCATTTACAAGATTAGAGCTTTGTCGGGTGAGAGTAACTTGAAGTTTTGATTTGCTACTGCTATTAGAGATTTTAAAGATATTATCCGCAATTTTTGAAAGCTTGAAGGTAGGTGTGCCATTATTGGGTTCGACAGCTAATGCAAATGTGTCAGTGGCACTTATGCCATCATTATCTTTAGCTTGTACCTCAATTGTTAGATTGACAACATCGGCGTTAGTTGGTGTACCGCTAAATGTGCGCGTAGCCGCATTGAATTTCAGCCAGCTAGGTAGATTACTGCCATCTTGTAGAGTTGCTGAGTAAGTAAGATTGTCTCCGGCATCAATATCATTGAAGGTATTAGCATCAAAAGTAAAGCTGAAAGCTGTATCTTGTTTAGCTATTTGATCAGTGATCGCATTTTGTAAGGTGGGTGCATTGTTTGAAGTATTTTTGTACAGTGTACTGATAAGGCCGAAGTCGTAGGTGCCAGTGAGGATGAGGTCGAGTTTGCCATCACCACTGTAATCTCCCCACGCTACGGAGCCTTGGGATACGCCAGGTAGCGTCAGGCTGGTGTCTTCGGTTAAGACACCACTGCCATTGTTTTTGTACAGTTTACTGATGAAGTTGCCGTTGTTACTGCCAGTGAGGATGAGGTCGAGTTTGCCATCACCACTGTAATCTCCCCACGCTAC
>NZ_CAXTNE010000040.1:30878-32520 GCF_964245445.1 uncultured Nostoc sp. | reverse complement strand
GTCTTCGGTTAAGACACCACTGCCATTGTTTTTGTACAGTTTACTGATGAAGTTGTCGTTGTTGTCGCTGCCGGTGAGGATAAGGTCGAGTTTGCCATCGCCACTGTAATCTCCCCACGCTACGGAGCTAAGGTATACACCAGGCAAAGATACAGAATTATCAGCGTCGAGGGAGGGACTGAGGATACCAGCATAGGCACTTTGGGTACTTGGGGTAATCGCTAAGGGGGCATCAATCACTCCTATTTTCATTTCCAAAATCCAATTGCCGCCCAAATTAGCATTCCCAGTTAAAGTGACAGAAGCAGCAATATTTGACCCTGTTAACTGGTGCAATTTATTAACAAATTCTTCCCCCGCATCTGTGGCTGCAACATTACAACCGTAGAGCATCAAAGTCAACCCATCTCTTGACCAACTTTGCAACTGAGATGTGTAAATATTCAGGGTATCAAGACTAAGCTGACTGTTACCCAAATACAGACAACCTGGTGAACCGTGAGAAACAATATGAACTGTATTAACCTCTGAACGGTGTTGCAGAATTTGGGTAATTTGGGCTACACCATCTTGCTCACCAGAAAGGACATACGCTTCAATACCAGGTAAAGCCCCCTGCAATAAAGTCTCAATGTCATTAACAGTCGCATCAATAAAAAGCAGTTGAGTTGGTTTGTAATTCATAATTGTAAAAAATTTTTGGTTTACTGTTTAAATGTTGCGTTGCTGACTTTTTAGTATTTAAAAGCACATATAAATAGCATCTTGATTCTTTGTAGAACAAAAACAAAGACTACACAATTGCTATGGTTATCTAACAATGAAAATCTTTAACTAAATAAACCTAAAACCCTTAGTTTATCTAGCATCAGTCTCTAAATTACAAGTTTTTAAGAGTAGTTTGAAAAGGCATTTTTGTTACCCATTGAGAATATAACAACATTTATTTAAAATCTATTCGGTATAAACACTTAAAAAACATCGATGTTCCTTATATGTTCTGAGTCTGGCTTGAGACAACTATAGGACTTAGGTACTGAAGCCGGAAACGTAGATCCCCTAGAACACACTCTCTCTCGACGCAATTTACGTCGAATAGCCTAAAGAAACCTCACCCTGGTTCTGCTACGCAAAACCTGTCCCTCTCCTTGGTAAGGCTACGGTGTACACACAAGTCAAATTACCCCCCCCTTAATCCCCCCGATTGGGGGGAAACAAGAAATCCAGTTCTCTTTCCAATGCATCGGGGAGCCACTGCGGTCTTGGGGTTTCCCCAAGTGGAGCAAGTGGCGTGAGGGTTAGGGTGGGGTAAAGCCCAGATTTATCAAGAAAGGCAGAGGGCAGCTATGCTGAAGGCAGAAGGGATTTATCCCTTCACGGAAAAGCCCGAACCGTCTGCGCGACCGGAGGGAGCAAGGGTTTAAGACCCCCACCAAATTTTCAATTTGGTGGCTTTCGTCATGGTAGGTTTTGAATCTCCATCTGAACGAAACCTTCTGCCCTCAGCAAGAACTGCCTTCTGCCTTCTTCAATACAAATATTTTTAATTGCTTTATGTAAATTCTTGGAGGTTGCCCGAATTCAATCAACGACTGCCCGAATTCAATAAACGACTGCCCGAATTCAATAAACGACTGCCCGA
>NZ_CAXTNE010000040.1:28764-30778 GCF_964245445.1 uncultured Nostoc sp. | reverse complement strand
CCCGAATTCAATAAACGACTGCCCGAATTCAATAAACGACTGCCCGAATTCAATATAGGAACTTATAGCAATCTTATTTGAGTTGTGAAAATTTTTGTTATGGTCGTCCTTGGTCAGTTGTGATTACAAAGGACAAATGACTAATGACATCTTCACGCCTAAGTCTATGTAAAAATACTTAAACAACTATCAATAATTATAAAATAATACTATAAATTGAAATAAGAAAGGCGATCGCAGACTCTTGGCCGAAGGCGATCGCCTTTCATTTAACCCCTACAATTGGAGTCAACTATGATCATGACACAAGAAAAAAGTTCGCCAAATCACAACAAAAGCAGTATTTACCTACCCAAGCCAACAACGCACCCCTTTTGAATCTATCTGACCAAAAGCCAAGCCTGCGGCTGGCTGCGCCCAATGCGTAGGCGTAGCCAGCCGCAGGCATCGCTAATTCATAAGCAGCTAAAGTGTGTTCTGGACGACAACCACTAGCGCCTCGGTGAGCAATGATAATTGGCGGCTTACCTGTAAAATTTTTAACCATGATTGCGTGCCATTTGTAATTTTGTAAGTTAAAAATTAAATATTAATTTAGGTGAGCCGATGACAAGTAATAATATTGAGATTGTTTTCAGTTTTGATACAACTGGAAGTATGTACCCTTGCCTTACTCAAGTACGGCGAAAAATCAAAAATACTGTTACCAGACTGATAGACGAAATTCCCTTAATTCGGATTGGGATTATTGCTCATGGTGACTACTGCGATGCAGGTTCAACTTACGTCACCAAAACATTTAATATATCCGGTGATGTTGATGCTATCTGTGATTTTGTGCAAAATGTCGAACCTACTGGTGGCGGAGATGCACCAGAATGTTATGAATTGGTATTACATGAATCACAATCTTTATCTTGGTCAAAGTCAGCAACAAAATCACTGGTTTTGATTGGCGATGATATTCCCCATCCTCCAGCACACAATCCTAAAAAACTGAATTGGCGCAAAGAGTTAGATAAATTAGCTGAGGCAGAAGTTACAGTTTACGGAGTTCAAGCACTCAATCGCCCTCATGCCACTCCTTTTTATCAAGAACTTGCAGAAAAATCTGGCGGTTTTCATATCAACTTAGACCAGTTTTCGTATATTAGTGACTTGTTTTTAGCAGTTTGCTACCAACAATCTTCTAACGATCAGCTACAAGCTTATGAACAAGAAGTAATTGATCAAGGACGCATGAGCCGTGGGTTAAATAAAATATTTAACACCATGATGAATCGGGAAACAACATCCTATTACGAATCGGCTGATTTACGGGCAGTTACTCCAGGGCGTTTCCAGATTTTAGAAGTTGAACAAGATATTTCAATTAAAGCCTTTGTATTGGAAAATGGTTTGAGTTTTAAAGTTGGGCGAGGTTTCTACGAATTCACAAAAACAGAAACTATCCAGGCTCAAAAAGAAATTATTTTAATGGATCGGGCAACGGGTGATTTATTTGAAGGAGGTGCTGCACGAGAAATGTTAGGTCTACCGATGGATGCAACGATTCGGATTAAACCGAGTAACCTAGAAAAGTATGTTGTGTTTGTCCAAAGTACCTCTGCTAATCGTAAACTGATTGGCAAAACTCGATTTTTATATGAAGTCGAAGACTGGGATCGCTAAATTCCAAAGATTAGTACCGTGCGGCGGAAATACGTATACCATTTTTAAGCCTTGCGATCAATCAAATTTTCGGTGTACACACGAGTATAGGCTGCAAGGGACTTGTGTGTACACGGTAGCCGATGCCTTGGGGGGACTACAGGGGGGTTGGAACAATTTCAAATTCTCACGAATGATTTAGGACTGCTATAGTCTGTCTCATTAATTTTGATGAGTTTGTAGTAAGCACAAAGCGTGCTTAAAAATCCAAAACTAAAGTCCTTACTACGAACTTTTTCACCCTTCATAACTAATGTGATAGACCACTAGTAGCCACTGACATCAACTAATCGATATCCTTGAC